>DAOPJF010000184.1:0-5711 GCA_035399525.1 Candidatus Krumholzibacteriia bacterium
GACCGTGGTCGCCCGCAGCTGGGACCAGCCGCGGCCGCCGTGGGTGTCGGGCGACCTGCAGAACGTGACCGGCACGGCCGCGCCGACGATGGTCATCGCCGAGACCCCCGACGGCAACTGGGTCATCGAGACCGTGCTGCCGATGCTGACCGGACAGCGTCGCTGGGGCACGCTCGTCCTGTCGGTGGAGGCCGACTCGACCCGCAACAGCATCCGTCGCAGCTTCGTGCTGCTCGCCCTGCTGACGACGGCCGTGACCTCGATCATGATGCTCGTGCTGTGGCTGATGCTCGGCCGCATGCTGGGCTCGCTGCGGTCGCTGGTGCATGCCATGGACTCGATCGCCCTCGACGGCCTGCCCCCGCCGCCGCTGCCGGCCCGGAGCGACGAGATCGGCGTCCTCTACCGGCATTTCGGCCGCATGCAGGAGAGGCTCGACCAGTCCCGCAACGACCTGCTGCAGGCGCAGCACCAGGTCTGGCACGCCGAACGCCTGGTCGCCGTCGGCCGCCTCGCGTCGGGCATAGCGCACGAGATCAACAACCCGGTCAACGGCATCCGCAACTGCGTCTTCGCCATCCGCAACGACCTCGACAACACGGCGCAGACCCGCGACTACCTCGATATGATGGACGAGGGCCTGGTCCACGTCTCGGACGTCGTCCAGAAGCTCCTGGGTTTCGCGCGCAGCCAGCCGCCCGGTACCGCACCGATGCGGCTGAACGAGGCCGTGACCACGGTGGCTCGCCTCGTCTCGTTCAGCGTCGAGCGTAGGCAGGCGCGGCTCGTCCTGGACCTCGCCGACGACCTGCCCCCCGTGCAGGCCGATGCCCAGCTGATCCGCGAGGTGTGCATGAACCTGGCGCTCAACGCCGTCGACGCGGTCGAGGCGGGGGGAACGATCACGATCACCACCGGACGGGCGGGTCCGGGCGAGGTCCTGCTCGAGGTCGCCGATGACGGCTGCGGCATCCCGCCGGCGGTGATCGACCAGGTCTTCGACCCCTTCTTCACGACCAAGCGGACCGGCGAAGGCACGGGCCTGGGGCTCTCGATCTGCCTGGGCATTGTCAAGGCCCACGGAGGCACGATCCGGGTAGCCAGCGAACCGGGCCAGGGCGCCACATTCACGATCATGCTGCCCGCGAGCGCGAGCGGCGAGGAAACGGACGGTTCGACATGAGAATCCTGCTGGTCGAGGACGAGCGCATGACGCGCATTGCCCTGTCCGGGACTCTGCGCAAGGAGGGCCACGATGTCGTTCCCTGCCCCGACGGGGAGACGGGCATGGCCGCGCTCGGAGACGGACCCTTCGACCTCGTGCTCACGGACCTGAACCTTCCCGGACCGGACGGACTGCGGATACTGGCGCGGGCCCGCGAGCTCGATCCGACCGTCAAGGTCGTCATCATGACGGCATACGGCTCGACCGAGACGGCGGTCGCGGCCCTGCGGGCGGGGGCCCACGACTACCTCACGAAGCCTTTCCAGCCCGAGGACGTGCTCAACCGCATCGGCCACATCGCACGACTCGCATCGATCGAACAGGAGAACCGCGCCCTGCGCCGGCGCATCGACGGGCCGCAACGTCCGATCATCGGCTCTTCGCCCGCGATCGCCCGCGTCCGCCGCACCATCGAGGCGGTGGCCGGCGGCGAACATACGGTCCTGGTTCACGGCCCCAGCGGAACCGGCAAGGAGCTCGCCGCGCGCGCGATCCACGAGCACTCGCCCCGCGCCGCCGGCCCGTTCGTCGCCATCAACTGCGCGGCGATTCCCGAGTCCCTGCTCGAGAGCGAGCTGTTCGGCTACCGTCGCGGCGCGTTCACCGGCGCCGAACGCGACCACGAAGGCTACTTCCTGCGCGCCCGCGGCGGCACCCTGTTCATCGACGACATCGACGACATGCCGCTGAACGTGCAGGTCAAGCTGCTGCGGGTCATCCAGGAACGCGAGATCGAGCCCGTGGGGGCGGGCCGGTCGGTTCCCATCGACATCCGGCTCGTCGCGGCCACGAAGGAGGACCTGGCCCGGCTCGTCGCCGAGGGCCGTTTCCGCCAGGACCTCTACTACCGCCTGAATGTCATCCCGCTGAACCTGCCGACCCTGCGCGAGCGCCGCGAGGACATCCCGGCCCTGGCCGAGCACTTCGCGGCCCGGCACGGCGGCGGCCCATTGAACCTGGGCGAGGCGGCGTTCGCGGCGCTCCTGGCCCACGACTGGCCGGGCAACGTCCGCGAGCTGGAGAACGTCGTCGAGCGCATGCTGGCGATGCCCGGCGTGCCGGTGGCCGATCTCTTCGACGCCCCGCTCCGCGCGCCGGCACGGGCGGCCGTCCCCGAGCTGCCGGCCGACGCCCTGCCGAGCTACCAGGACCACATGCAGACGTGCGAAGCGATGATCCTGCGCGAGGCGCTGGCCCGCGCCGCGGGCAACATCGCAGCGGCGGCCAGGATGCTCGACCTGCCGCGTTCGACGCTGCGCTCGAAGCTGGAGAAGCGCGAATGAGCACCCTCGCCGCCTCCGCCCGCCTGCTCGACCGCCTGCCCCTCGTCCCACCCGGCGTGCTGGTGGACGAGGAGCGGGCCCGCGCCAACATCGCCGGCATGGCCGCGAAGGCCGCCGCCTCGGGCGTGCGGCTGCGCCCCCACGTCAAGACCCACGACAACGTGGGCGTGGGCCGGTGGTTCCGCGAGGCCGGCGTCGCGTGCGCCACCGTCTCGTCCCTGGCCATGGCCGAGCGCTTCGCCGCCGACGGCTGGACCGACCTCACCCTCGCGGTCCTGGTCAACCCGCGCGAACTGCCGCGCCTGGCCGACCTGGCGTGGCGGCTGGCCGAGCGGGGCGGTGCGCTCGGCCTGGTGGTCGATACGCCCGAGGCGGCCCGCGCCGTGCGGCACGTGGCGGGCGACACCGCCGCCCTGTGGATCAAGGTCGACACCGGCTATGGTCGCTCGGGCATCCCCTGGAACGACGCCGAACGCCTGCGCCGGGTGGCCGAGTCGGCCGCCTGCACCGGACTGTTGACCCAT
This sequence comes from Candidatus Krumholzibacteriia bacterium, assembly GCA_035399525.1. Classification (GTDB taxonomy): domain Bacteria; phylum Krumholzibacteriota; class Krumholzibacteriia; order LZORAL124-64-63; family LZORAL124-64-63; genus JACZKN01. The sequence goes on from DAOPJF010000184.1 coordinate 3,033, forward strand.
GCCGGGCACAGCTACCAGGCGGCCCCGGCCGCACTTCCGGCGCTCTTCGCCGAGACTGCCGCGCACCTGGCCGCCGCGCGGACGGCGACCGAACGCCCGGGGCTCCTGCTCTCGGTGGGCGACACCCCCACGTGCACGGCCGTCGAGCGGTTCGACGGCGTGGACGAGGTGCGGCCCGGGAACTTCGTCTTCTACGACCTGATGCAGCGGGCGGCCAGAGTCTGCGGCGATGAACAACTGGCCGCCGGCCTGGCCTGCCCGGTGCTGGCCATCGACACGGCGCGCCACAGGCTGGTGCTGCACGGCGGCGCGGTGCACCTGAGCAAGGAGGCGCTGCCGGGTGCGGCCGGTCCCGTGTTCGGGTACCTTGGCGTGCTGACGCCGGCGGGCTTCGGACCCGTGCTCACCGAGGCGCCCGTGACGGCCGTGAGCCAGGAACACGGCATCGTGACCATCGATCCGGCGCACTGGGACGACCTGACCGACGGCCTGCGCACGGGCGACGCGGTGCTGGTCTTCCCGGTCCACGCCTGCCTGACCTGCAACCTGCACGACACCATGGCGACGACCACGGGCCGACTGCTGGCCCGCGACGCCGGAGGATCGCGATGAACAACCGCTGGCGCCTGCCGCTGGGACTGGTGGGCTGGACCTGGCTGGCGATGTCCGCCGGACTGGCGGGAAGCCGGTTCCAGCCGGGCGAATGGTACGCGGGACTGGTCAAGCCCGACTGGACGCCGCCGAACCTGGTGTTCCCGGTGGTGTGGACGCTGCTCTACATCGCCATGGGCGTCGCCGCGTTCCGCGTGTGGTACCGGCACGGCTTCGCCGGAGCACGCATCGCGCTGGGCCTGTGGCTGACCCAGCTCGCGCTGAACGCGGCCTGGTCGTGGATCTTCTTCGGGCTGCAGGCGCCCGGGGCCGCGTTCTTCGAGATCATCCTGCTCTGGGGCGCCATCCTGGCCACGTTCCAGGCGTTCCGGCAGCGCGACCGCCTGGCGGCACGCCTGATGCTGCCGTACCTGGCCTGGGTCGGCTTCGCCTTCGCGCTGAACTTCGCCATCTGGCGCCTGAACCCCTAGGCGCGCCTACTTCACCAGCGTCATGCGCCGGGTCTCGGCCTGCCCGCCGGACTCGAGGCGGTACAGGTACACGCCCGAGCCCACCGGCGCGCCGCGGCCGTCGTGGCCGTCCCACACCACGCTGTGGGCGCCGGCCGGCAGGTCGCCGTCCACCAGCTTCGCCACCAGCCGCCCGCGCACATCGAACACGGCCAGGCGCACGCGGCCGCCGCGGTCCAGCGCGAAGCGGATGGTCGTCTGCGGGTTGAACGGGTTGGGGCTGTTCTGCGCCAGCCCGAACGCCGCCGCCGGCGCACCCGGAACCGCACTGACCTGGGCATAGGTCACCACCAGGTCGGTGTTGTCCGTCGCCCGCGCCGTCACCACGGCCGTCGTCAGGTCGGCCGGCCCGCTGAGCGTCAGCACCAGCAGCTCGCCCGAGCCCTCGATCACCGCGCCGCCGCCCAGGGCGACCACGGCGATGCCCAGCGAATCGGCGTCCGCCACCAGCAGCGGCGCCGACTGCCCGTCGCCCAGCGCGCCGGCGACCACCGCGGCCGTGACGCTGTCGGGCAGGGCACAGACCACGCGCAAGCCCTTGAGCGAGGCGTGGGGCTGCTCGAGGCTCAGCACCCAGGTTCCCGGCGCCGGCTGGCGCCAGGCCAGCAGGACGTCGCCGCCCGCCGCGGCCGGAGCCGCCGGGTTGCCGTAGTTCATGGCCGCGATCATCGCGTCCTCGAAGTCGACGGCGCCGTCGGTCAGGGGCACGCCGGCGGTGGTGCCGTCGGCCGTGGGACCGATGTCCAGCGCGGCATCGAAGCCGTCGCCGCCGCGCAGGGTGCCGAAGGCCGCCGTGAGCACGGCCACATCCAGGCTGTCGACCACCGCGTCGCCGCCGTCGGCGACGTCACCCAGCAGGTAGCTCAGCGCGCGGGGCGCGACCGAGGTGGGCAGGCTGGTGTTGCCCGCCGCATCGCGGGCGAAGATCTCGTAGTGCCAGTCGCCGCGCACCGACAGCGAGTCGACGTAGCCGGTCGCGCTCGCCGGCAGCAGCGCCGCCAGGGTCCAGGTCGAGTCGGCCAGGATCGCGGCATGGTCGGCCGGGCGCACCGGCAGCAGGCTGCCCGGCGCGTCGTCGTACAGCGGATAGGCCGACTGGCCGTCGCCGCCGCGCCACACCGCGCGCCAGACCTCGAGGCTGTCGGCGTCCGCCGGCACGCCGTCCCAGGCCAGCACGACGGCGCCGGCGCCGCCCGTCGCGTCCAGCTGCGCCACCGCGGCCGGCGCCACGACGTCCGGCACCGCGATCGTCACCACGGCGGGATTCGAGGCGTAGCCGAAGTCGTCCTCCACCGTGTAGGCCAGCGAGTCGGCGCCCACGTACCCGGCATCGGGCGTGTACAGGATGCCGCCGGTGAGCGTGTCGACGTCGGCCGTGCCGTGCAGCGGCAGGATGACCACCGCCACGCTCGCGGGCACCAGCACGCCGTCGCTGTCGCTGTCGTTGGCCAGCACGTCGATCAGCACGGGCTGGTCGTCCACCAGCTGCACCGTGTCGGCCACGGCCACCGGCGCGACGTTGGGCGCGCCGGTGAGGATCGTCACCAGGTTCGTGTTG
>DAOPJF010000185.1:0-5702 GCA_035399525.1 Candidatus Krumholzibacteriia bacterium
CAAGGTCGACGCGGAGATCCCCGCGCCCAACGCCGGCACGCTGGTCGAGGTGCTGGGCATCGGCCTGGCGGGCCTGACCCAGTTCTCCATCTGGGCCCTGACCTTCTTCGGCCTGTCGCAGAAGGGCGTGTCGGTGGGGGACTTCACCCTCAGCGCCGGGTTCCTGACGCCCGTCATCCTGGTGTCGTTCGTCGCCTTCTTCATCCTGGGCTTCTTCCTTTACGCCACCCTGTACGCCGGCGTGGGCGCCATGTGCAACTCGATCCAGGACAGCCAGCAGTTCCACATGCCGCTGGCCATGGGCATGGTGATCCCCATGCTGCTGCTGTCGCTGGTGCTCCGGTCGCCCGACTCGACCGTCGCGACGGTGCTCAGCCTGGTGCCCATGTTCTCGCCAGTGCTGATGTTCATGCGGGTGTGCGTCGAGACGCCGCCGCTGTGGCAGATCGGGCTGGCCTGGCTGCTGATGGCCGGCAGCATCGTGCTGGCGGCGCGGGCGGCGGGCAAGCTGTTCCGCATCGGCATCCTGATGTACGGCGCGTCGCCCACCTGGGCCACGCTGGGCAAGGCCCTGCGCAGCTGAGTCCTGCGCAGGCCCGCAACGAGGGCGCCCCCGTCGCGCAGGCGGCGGGGGCGCTCCGTCATCCGGTCGGCCGGTGCTCAGGGCTCGATGCGCAGGGTGAACGTGTCGCCCGGCTGCATGGCGTCGAAGATGCCCATCCCGCCGGTGACCTGCCCGAACACGGTGTAGCGTCCCACGAGGTGGGGCTGCTCGCTGAGCGTGACGAACCACTGGCTGCCGCCGGTGTCCTTGCCGCTGTGGGCGATGCCCACGGCGCCGCGCTGGTAGGGCAACGGGCTCCACTCGCTGCGGATGGTGTAGCCGGGCCCGCCCCAGCCCGTGCCGGTGGGGTCGCCGCCCTGCACCACGAAGTCCGGGACGATGCGGTGGAAGGTCAGGTCGTCGTAGAACCCGCGGCGCACCAGGTCCAGGACCATGGCGCAGGTGTTGGGGGCGACGTCGGGCCGCAGCGTGATCTCGAACTCGCCGCGGGGCGTCGTGCCCTTGAGCCGCGGCGCCTTGAAGGGTGTCGCCACCGCGGGCTGCGCCGGGTCCCGCACCACGGCCGGCACGGTGGCCCGCAGGCTGGGCTCCGAAGGCACGCTCGCGGCGGGCAGCACGCCGGTGGCCAGGGCGGCCGCGCGGGCGCGCAGGCGGATCCGCACGTCCGGGTCGTCGAAGCAGCGGCCGAGCCAGGCGGCCACCTCGGGCCCGAACGCAGCGGGTACGGCCGGATGCGTCGAATCGGCGGCCGCCCCGAACGCCTCGCACGAGGTCAGGGCGCCCAGCACGAGGTCGCCGCGCCAGGGGCCGCCAGGCGCGTTGCCGGCGGCCAGCATGGCCGAGAACGTCGCGGGGCACGGCGCATCGCCCAGCCGGGCGGCGGCCGTCGCGGCCACCACCGGGTCGGCGTCGCCGGCCGCGGCGGCCAGCACCGCGCCCAGGGCCAGCGTGTCGACGTCGGCGGCCCGGTCGGCCAGCGCATCCACGCCCGCGGCGCGGGCCAGGGTGCGGCGGGCGGCGGCCGGCGCCTCGGCGCCGGTGCAGGCCGCAAGGCAGGCGACAGGATCGGCGTCCAGGTGCACCGCCGCCTCGACCAGTGCGGCGGCGACCACCGGCGCGTCCTCGCGGGCCAGCCGCGCCAGGATCTCCGGCTCGCCGCCGGGGCCCCGCAGCGCGGCCCAGGCCCGGGCGGCAGCGGCCCGCGGTCCGGCGTCGGGATGGTCCAGGTCGGCGCGGGCGGCGCGTGCCAGGCGGATGCGCCACACCGGCAGCAGGCTCTCCTGCGCCGCCGCCTCGGCGGGCAGCGGGCGTGCGGCGACGACGCCGGCCATGCTCTCGAGGGCGGCCTGCGCCACGTGCGGGCTCGCCGACCCGGCGGCCGCGATCAGGCAAGCGGCCACGCGCTCGACCTCGGCATCCGCCGCCTCGGCGCCCAGGGCGCCCAGCGCGCGCGCTGCGGCTACGGCCACGCGGTCGGCATCGCGGCTGCTGCGTCCCTGGTGCTCGGCGACCTCCAGCGCGGCCCGCAGCGCCTGGTCGCCGCCGATGCGGGCCAGGGCGCGCAGCGCATGCACGCGCACCTGCACGTGGGGGCTCTTCACCAGGACCAGGATGGCCGGCAGCAGCGACGGGTCGGGCAGGCGCTCGGCGCAGCGCAGGGCGCGCCACTGGACGTCCGCGTGGGGCGCCGCGAGTCCCTGCCCGAAGGCGGCCAGCAGGGCGTCGCGGGGGACGCGGTCCGCCTGGTTGCGCAGCCCGTCCCAGGCCGCGGCCGCCTCGTCGGGACGCTCGGATGCCGCCGCCGCCAGCAGGGCCGCCCCGCGGTTCGGCACCTGGGCCAGGCCCCGGAGCGCGGCCACGCGCAGGCTGGGATTGCGGTCGGCCGCCGACCCCTCGAGGGCGGGCACGGCCAGGGTGTCTCCCAGCACCCCCAGGGCGAAGCAGGCCTCCCTGCGGACGGTCAGGCTGCGGTCGCCCAGCCGCTCGACGAGGGCCGTCCGGGCGTCGTTGCGGCCGATCAGGCCGGCGGCCCGCACCGCCGCCAGGCGCACGTGGGCGTCCGGCGACGAGAGCGCGGCCCCCAGCGAGTCGGCAGGGGCCAGGCGCACATCCTGCCAGCGGGCGATGGCGGCGAGGCTGGCCAGGCGCGGGCCGGCATCGGGACCGCAGCCGGCTGCGGCGAGGATCAGGAGGATCAGCACGAACGGCGCGGCCGGCCGGGCGGTGGCGCTAGGGCGCTTCCTGGGCATCGATCGGACTCCTTCGGCGTCGGGTGGTGGGACCGGGGCAGGGTACCACCGGCCCGCGCCCGGGGCCAGCGGGGCCTTTTTGACCCGTGGGCCGGGCGGTGCTACCATGCGGGCTCCACCGCCCGACCCAAAGAAGGATCGACCCAAGCGCACCGCCGTCCTCGGAGCCACCGGCCTGGTGGGCCGCGCCATGCTTCGCCTGTTGGCCGATCGGCCCTGGGTCGACCAGCCGCCCGTCGCCCTGGCCAGCAGCCGCTCGGCCGGCCTGGAGCTGCCGTTCCGCGACGGCTCGATCACCTGCCGCGCCGTGGGCCCGGACAGCTTCGCGGGCATCGGCATCGCCCTGTTCAGCGCCGGCGGCCAGGCCAGCCGGGCCTGGGGGCCGGTCGCGGCCGAGGCGGGGGCCTGGGTCGTGGACAACTCGTCCGCCTGGCGCATGACCGACGGCGTTCCCCTGGTGGTGCCCGAGATCAACGGCCGCCTGGTCGACGGCGGCGCGGGCGGCGGCATCATCGCCAATCCCAACTGCTCGACGATCCAGATCGCCATGGCGGTCGCGCCGCTGATGGCGCGCTTCGGCGTGGCCGAGGTCCACGTGACCACGCTGCAGTCGGTGTCCGGCGCGGGGCAGCGGGGCGTGGCCGAGCTCGAGCGGCAGGCCGCCGGCGACGGAGCCGCGTCCGTGTTCCCGCGGACCATCGCCGCCAACGCCATCCCGGCCATCGGGCCCGGGCTGGAGGACGGCTCGTTCGAGGAGGAGGCCAAGGTCGTCCGCGAGCTGCGCAAGATCCTCGGCCGCGCCTCGCTGCCGGTGACCTGCACCGCGACGCGGGTGCCGGTGGTCACCGGCCACGCGGCCGCGCTCCGCGTGGTCTGCCAGCGTCCGGTCGACCTCGAGGACGCGGCCGCCGCGCTGCGCGGCTGGCCCGGCGTCGAACTCGCCGACGGGCCCCACGGCTACGCGACCCCGCGGGAGATCGCCGGCCGCACCGTGTGCCACGTCGGCCGCCTGCGCGCCGACGGCGTCGACCCGCGCGCCGTGCTGCTGTGGGTCGTGGCCGACAACCTGCTCAAGGGCGCGGCCTGGAACGCCGTGCAGATCGCCGACCTGGTGGCCGGGGCCCGCGGCGCATGATCCCCGGGGCGGCATTCACGCCGGCGGCGGAGCGGCGCGACATCCTGGCGGCGGTCCACCCGGCGGTGCGCCTGGGCGGCGCCGTGCTGGCGATCGTCACCGCGTTCGTCGTCCCGGCCTGGGCCGCGGCAGGCTGGCTCGCCCTCGGTTCGGCGCTGTTGGCGGCCGCGGGCTGGGGCCCGACGCGGCAACTGGCGGCGCTTCGGCGCTGGTGGCCGGTGGTGGCGCTCGTGATGCTGGTCCATACGTTCACGACGCTGTCGGCCGCTCCACTGGGGCACCCGTCGCGGATCGGGCTCCTGGCCGGGGTCACGGCGCTGGTGCGCGTCGGTGCTTCGGCGACCTGGCTGGCCCTGCTGGCGCGCACGACGGGGCTCGACGCCCTGGCCGCCGGCCTGGGCTGGTGGCTGACGCCGCTGCGGCGCGTCGGCGTGGGCGGCGACGACCTGGGGCTGGTGCTGGCGGTGGCGATGGGCACCGCCCCGGCGCTGCTGGGCGAGGCCCGCCGCGTCGAGGCGGTCACGATGCTGCGGCGCAACGGGCCCGGAGGCCGCGGACGGCCCGACCGCCTCGGGCGCCTGAAGGACCGCGCCTCGGTGGTCCTGCCCCTGATCGAGACCGTCGGGCGCCGCGCCGACGCCCTGGCCCTGAGCCTGCGGCATCGCCGGCCGCAGACCGTCGCGCCGGGCCGACCGGCCGTCGGATCGCTGCTGGTCCTGGCGGCCTGGACCGTGGCCCTGGTGCTGCTGGCGGGGCGCCCGGCGGCGCAGGGAGGCTGACGGCCATGACCCTGCGGGTGAAGATCGACCTCGCCTACGTCGGCACCGGGTTCCACGGCTGGCAGGTGCAGCCCGACCTGCGCACGGTGCAGGGCGAACTGGCCCGCGCGGCCGGACGCCTGCTGGGCCGCGACGTGATGCCCGTGGGCGCCGGACGCACCGACACGGGCGTGCACGCCCGGGGGCAGGTCGCGCACCTGGACGTGGCCGATGCGCGGGAGGCCGAGCGCCTGGCCCGCGCCCTGGCCGGCGTGGTGCCCGACGACATGGCCGTCGCAGGCGTGGCCCTCGTCTCGCCCGACTTCAATGCGCGCCTTTCGGCCGAGTCGCGGCGCTACAGCTACCACCTGCTGCGGGGCCGCGACATCTTCCGGCCCCACGCCTGGCAGCTGGGAGGCGGGCTGGACCAGGCGGCCATGGACCGGGCGGCGGCCCACCTGCAGGGCGAGCACGACTTCACCAGCTTCTGCAAGGCGTCGTCGCTCAAGGACGACGGGAACGCCTGCAGCGTCGACCTTTGCCGCTTTGAATGGTCGGGCGATTGGGCTATCTTGCACGTGCGCGCGAACCGGTTCCTGCACCACATGGTGCGCAACCTCGTGGGCACGCTCGTGGAGGTGGGGCTCGGCCGGCGGGACCCCGACGAGGTGCCCGACATCCTGGCGGCCCGGGCCCGGTCCCGGGCGGGCGGCATGGCGCCGCCCCAGGGGCTGTTTCTCGAGGAAGTCCGTTATCCCGGGCGCCTGCTCGATCCCGCCTGGCGGGAACCGGCGGGCGCTGTCGGCGTTGGCGGCGATCCGCACGGCCCGGCCGGCGCGGACGCCGCGGTCCCGGAAGGAGAGAACCCGTGAAGTTCTTCATCGACACCGCTGACATCAAGGCCATTGCCGAGGTCAAGGCGATGGGCATGTGCGACGGCGTGACCACCAACCCGAGCCTGATGGCCAAGGCCGGCCGCACGGACACCGACGCGC
>DAOPJF010000186.1:0-5678 GCA_035399525.1 Candidatus Krumholzibacteriia bacterium
TGCTGATCCTGCACGGCGGCCCGGGCATGACCCACGAGTACCTCGAGGCCGTCGACAGCTTCTTCCCCGGCGCGGGCATCGAGTACTACCACTACGACCAGCTCGGCTCGTACCTGTCCGACCAGCCCGACGACCCCGACCTGTGGGAGATCCCGCGCTTCGTCGACGAGGTCGAGCAGGTGCGCGTGGCCCTGGGCCTGGACAGCAGCAACTTCTACCTGTACGGCCAGTCCTGGGGCGGCATACTGGCCATCGAGTACGCCCTGAAGCACCAGCAGAATCTCAAGGGCCTGGTCATCTCGAACATGATGTCCAGCATCCCGGCCTACAACCGCTACGCCGAGGAGGTGATCGAGCCGCAGATGGACCAGGCGGCCCTGGCCGAAATCAAGCGCATGGAGGCTGAGAACGCCACGGACGACCCGCGCTACATGGAACTGCTGACCGAACAGCACTACGTGCACCACATCCTGCGCATGCCGCCGGACCAGTGGCCCGACGGCGTGCTGCGCACGTTCCAGCACGTGAATCCCAACATCTACGTGCTGATGCAGGGACCCAGCGAGCTGGGCGCCGGCGGGCGGCTCGCCCAGTGGGACCGCAGCGGCGACCTCGAGACCATCACCGTGCCGACGCTGGTCATCGGCGCACGCTGCGACACCATGGATCCGAAGCACATGGAGTGGATGGCGGGACAGTTCCCCCGCGGCCGCTACCTCTTCTGCCCTGACGGCAGCCACCTGGCGATGTATGATGACCAGGAGACCTATTTCAAGGGCCTGATCGGCTTCATCCTGGATGTCGATGCGGGTCGATAGCACACCACTCCGGCCCCGGGGCCGCGAAAGGTTCACCATGCGCTCACGTCCGACCCTGGCCGCCCTGCTGCTGGCCTGCGCCCTCATCGCCTCCGGCTGCCGCAAGGCCGAGGCCCCCGCGACCCCGGCCGACCCGGTGCCGCCCCACGACACGTTCACCCTCGACTCGCAGGCCACGGGCGACACGCGCGTCCTGAACGTGTGGACGCCCCCCGGCTACGCCGACGGCACGGCGGCCTACCCCGTCCTGTACATGCCCGACGGCGGCCTCGCCGAGGACTTCCCCCACATCGCCAACACCATCGCCGCGCTGGTGGCCGAGGGCGCCGTGGCGCCGATGCTGGTGGTCGGGATCGAGAACACGGTGCGCCGCCGCGACCTCACCGGCCCGACGACCGTGCCCGGCGACGCCGAACTGGTGCCGGTCAACGGCGGTTCGGCGGCGTTCCGCACGTTCATCCGCGACGAGCTGATGCCCGAGGTCGGGCGGCGCTACCGGGTCGACGGGCGGCGCGCCATCGTCGGCGAGTCGGTGGCAGGCTTGTTCGTCATGGAGACGCTGATGCTCGAGCCGGGGCTGTTCGACACCTACATCGCCATGGACCCGTCCCTGTGGTGGAACGGTCACGACCTGGTGGTGCGCGCGCACGAGCTGCTGCCGGCCCGGATGGCGCAGCCGACCCGGCTGTGGTTCGCCGGGTCCGACGCCGAGGACATCCACGTGTACACCGAGCAGCTGGCGGCGATGCTGGCCGAATCGGCGCCGGCCGACCTGGCCTGGACCTACTCGCCCCAGCCTGCCGAACACCACAACACCATCTTCCGCGCCACCAAGGACGCGGCCTTCCGCTGGGCGCTCTGGCGCCCGTAGCGGCGCCACGCCGGCCCGGGGCGGTCGATCACGCGCGCTTGCTGTGGTCGACCGCCTTGAGGATCTTCAGGTTCAGGACGACGAAGCGAAACAGCTGGAACAGCTTGTTGTTCATCCAGAACCGGTCGCGGGACGTGATCTCCATGCTCGCCTCCTATTCCGGGATGATCTTCCAGCCGATGCGCCCCTGCAGCTTGTGCATGAACGTCGTGTGGATCATGCGCTTCATCCACGCCCCCGCCAGGCCCATCTCCATGTGCGTGACGAAGGCGTCGCGGCCGTCCTCGTTGGGATAGCGGCGGTGGTCGGGCACCACCGGGTAGACCATGATCACGGCGGCCGCGCCGTCCCACAGCGAGTCGCCCATGGACGCGATGCACGCCGCGGCCATCTCGGTCATGCGCTCGGCGTGGGTCATGCGGCCCCTGGTCACGAGGTCGACGATGTTCAGGGCCACGATGCGGCCGATGATGCCCGCCACCATCCCCGTGCGCGGCGGCGCCGGCGCCACGGGCAGGCCCGACGGCGTCTGCTGCGGCCGCGAGATCGGCCCGGGCGGCGCGAAGGCGATGCCGGCGGCGAACACGTTGGCATAGGTCGGGTTCTGGTACACGGCAGGCCAGGCGTCGGGATCCTTGCGCAGTTCGTCGTAGGGCAGGCCGTAGCGGCCGTCGACCTTCACCAGGCGCGCCGGGTTGACCAGCGCGGCGGACACGTCGTTGCCGTCCTTGTCCAGGTACTGCATGTCCACGCCGGTGAAGCGCGGGATCAGCATGGCGAAGTCGAACGGCGTCTCGCCCCGCGTGCCGTCCAGGTGCTCCCAGGCCGCACGGCCCGGCTCGACCCCGGTCACGGCGCGGCCGGTCTGGGCCTCGATGCCGTAGTCGCGGAACACGGCCTCGATGAAGTCGGCGCTCGACGTGCGCTTGCCCCGGCTGTTGACCACCAGTCCGTCGATGCCGAAGTCGCCCAGAGCGGGCTCGTTGCTCAGGTACACCAGGTCGGCCTTGTCGCGCACGCCGCGGCGCACGAGATCCTTGTGCACGTTCGAGATGTACTCCAGCGCCGCGCCCTGGCACGTCGCGGCGCCGTGGCCCGTGCCGATGGCCAGGCGCTGGCGCTCGCCCCGGCGCATGCGCTCGACAGCCTCGACGTAGTGGTTGCGCGCCTCCATGGCGTGGGGCGGCGTGCAGATGGACCACGAGTTGCCCGCCGACGGCCCCAGGCCCGGCGTGGCGGCGAAGTCCAGCTTGGGACCGGTGGCCAGCAGCAGGTAGTCGTAGTCCAGGCGGAAGTCCTGGTCGGTGCCGTCCTCGGTTTGGCCGGACACGTACTGCTCGTCCGGGTGGACCTCCGTCACCTGCCCCTGCACGAAGCGGATGCCGAACTTCGCGTAGACGTCCGAAAGCGGGAAGCGGGTCTTCTCGGGGTCCATGCGGTCGATGCCGACCCAGACCAGCGACGGGATGTAGACGAACCGGTCCGAGCGGTTGACGACGGTGACGGTGTGCCCGCTGCCGAGCTTGTCACCGAGGTACAGCGCGGCGGTGTGCCCTGCGAAGCCGGCGCCGACGACGACGATCCTGGCCATGATCACCTCCGGGGAATCGGGCCTTGAAGCCTGTGCCCGGATACCTTAGCACAAATGCAAGACCAGTTTCATCTTTTTTATTGCGATACTTCGAAATCGTGCGACCAGATCCTGCCGATTCCGCCTTGTGGACGGGGGCGCCGGCCCCGTAGGCTGGCGGACCCCGCGCCGGTCCCTTTCCGCAGAGGTGGTCCCATGACCTTCACGATGCCCCGCCCCGGCCCCGAGCATGCCTTCCTGGCCCGCATGGCCGGCCGGTTCACCGGTCGCGAGACCATGTGCAATCCGGCCTGGAGTCCCGAGATGCAGGAGCACACCAGCACCGTCACCGCGCGCGTGCTCGACGGCTTCTTCGTCGTCACCGACTACGAGCAGAGTTCCGCAGGCCGAGTGACGTTCCGCGGCCACGGCGTGTACGGCTGGGATCCCCACGCCTCGCGCTACATGATGTACTGGTTCGATTCCATGGGGGGCCCCGGCGGCGTGGCCACCGGCACGGTCGAGGGCGACGTGCTGACGTTCGAGAACACCTCGCCCCTGGGCCGCCAGCGCTACCGGTACACCTTCGGCGCCGACGGCTACACGTTCGAGATGGCCCTGGCCCCGGACGGCGGCGACTGGACGACCCTGATGACCGGCGACTACCGGCCGGCCCCGTAACGGCGGCGTCCCCGCAGCTCGGCGCGGGCCATCAACGCCATCAGCGCCGCGGTGCTGACGATGGCCCGCACGGCGTAGACCGTCGCCAGCGTGCCCTTGCTCGACAGCAGCGACAGTACCGGCGCCAGCATCAGCCCTGTCCAGGCGGCGAACGACTCGGTGTTGCGGTCGGCGCGCCACAGGCGCTGCACGACCGGGAAGTAGGCGATCACCAGGATGGCCTGGATGAGCAGGTTGGCCGTCGCGTGCCGCCGCGTGACCGCCCACAGCAGGATGATGACCGCCACCGCGACGAGGCACGCGCGGTCGAAGCGGTTGAACCGCGTGGTGTGGTCGCCGTACCGAAGGACGATGGCCGCCACGTATGCGCACAGGGCCAGGTCGGACGCGTTCAGGACGTTGTCCCACAACGAGTAGCGCCCGTCGCCCAGGTAGGTGGCCAGGCTGCCGCCCACCGCGAGGGTGAACAGCACCCACATGGCCAGGGCCGGCCGGATCGCCCCGCGCCGGATCTGCACGGTGTAGCGCACCGCGATGAACAGGTCGATGCAGAGGACGCCCGCGATGGAGAGGATGGACATTGCCGGTCAGTCCCGCCCCGGCTCGCCGGCCTCTTCGGGGTAGTACCGCTCCAGGCACTCCGGGCACAGGCTGTGGGTCACGTCCGTCGCCATGTGCTTGACGATGTAGGTGTCCACCTGTTCCCAGTAGCCCTGGTCGTCGCGCACCTTCTTGCAGATGGCGCACAGGGGCAGGATCTGGCGCAGGGTGCGGATCTCGTCGAGCGAGGCCTGCAGCCGCGTGATGAGTTCCTCCCGCTCGCGCAGCGCCGCCTTGCGCTCGCTGATGTCGCGGCACACGCAGAAGATCAGCTTCCGTCCCCCGACGAACGCCCCGTTGTTGCAGAGCTCGATCTCGACCAGGCTGCCGTCCTTGCGGCGCATGCGGGTCTCGAAGCAGTGGCCCGTGGCATCGACGGACTCCGCCAGGTCCAGGATCTGCTCGCGGCTGAAGGTGATGTCCCAGTCCCAGGCGTGCAGGCCGGCCACCTCGTCCATGGTGTAGCCCAGCATGTCGGCGAAGCGCAGGTTCGCCTCGAGGACGCCGGCCTGGTCGTCGAGAACGACGATGGCGTCTCGCGACTGGTCGAGCAGCAGGCGCCGCCAGGCAACCTCGGCCTGGAGGTCATCGATCCTCTGGCGCCATGCCTCATCCATCCCGTCACCCTCCCGTCGGGCCGCGGCCCGGCAGGACCGGGCACGCTTCATTTCAACAGCAGCACCTTGCTGCTGCGCACCCCGTCGCGCGTCGTCAGCCGCGCGAAGTACGGACCGCTGGCCAGCGGCCGGCCGGCGTCGTCGCGCCCGGACCACACTACAGCCCGCGTGCCGGCTTCGCAACGTCCGGCGAGCAGCCGCGCGACCCGGCGGCCATGACCGGCAGGTCACCGATGCGTCCCCGGCAATCCCGCTCGACGCGGAACACCTGCGGGATCAGCATCGCTGTCCAGCGCCAGGCTCCGGATCTCGTAGAACGCGGCAGGATTGGCCTCGAGGATGGACGCCAGCAACTGGGCAGCCAGCGGTCCGATGGTGTGATCATACCATACCGGAGCCGCGCATCCGTAATTGTTCCAACGGGATTCAGTCCTCGCCGAACAGCACGCCCCGCAGCCACTCCAGCACGGCCTTCGTGCGGCGGGCCGAGGCGGGGATGACCAGCAACGTGTTGTCGCCGG
>DAOPJF010000187.1:0-5670 GCA_035399525.1 Candidatus Krumholzibacteriia bacterium
GATGATGCAGGAGATCACCAAGTGGCTGATCTTCGCCCTGTGGCTGATGATGGCCGGCGTGTGGCTGCCCAACATCCTGCAGGTGGTGTGGTGGCGCTTCAACGCCTGGGGCTACCTGGCGGGCTGGATGGCGAACCTGGGCGTGTCGTGGCTGGTGGTGTGGATCCTGCCGGCCTTCGGCGTCATCCCGAAGCTGCCCGACCACCTCAACTTCTGGCTGCTGATGGCCCTGGGCGCGGCCATCTTCATCCCCGTCACGCTGGCGACCAGGCCCGAGGGCATGGACCGACTCGTGCGCTACTACGTGATGACCCGGCCCATCGGCTGGTGGGGCCCGGTGCACCGCGAGGCCGTGCGCCGCGGCCTGATCGCCGAGCGCGCGCCGGCGGCCGAACAGGGCCCGCGGCCGCTGATCCGCCGCACCTGGACGCCCGAGCAGGCCGACGCCTGGTCGCGCGAGGACTGGCTGGTGGTCGTGCTGTCGCCCCTGGTCATGGCGGGCCTGATGCTGGGCGTGACCAAGGCGCTGCTGCTGCAGCCGGGCGGCATCCTGCTGCTGGTCTCGGCCATCACCGGCATGTTCCTGATCTACTGGATCATCGACCCCAAGCTGCGCGCCATCTCGGCCGAGTACGAGTCGCAGCAGGCGGCCTACGCCGACGAGCTCGAACAGCGCCTGCGCTGGCAGGACAACCCGGAGGCATGATGGACAAGGGCCTGGTCACCCTCATCGGCATGAGCATCGCCTACGTGGCGTCGTTCGTGGGCATGGGACTGGCGTGGTGGAGCTGGCGCAAGCGCCAGGGCGGAAAGGACGCGCGATGAACACGCCCCTGCCCGCTGTCAGCCCCCTGCAGGGCGCCTACTGGACCTGGGTCGTGCCGCCGGTGCTGTTCGCCATCGCGGCCGTGGCCACCTGGATGCTGTACCGGCACTTCTCGCGGCGCGGCCCCTCGGGCGGCTAGGCGCCCGGCCGCCCCCGCCGCCGCTCGAGCTCCTGGCGCACCTCGTGGGCCTTCTGCTCGGTGATGGGGAAGCGCATGACGGCCCAGATGGCCAGCGCCGACGTGATGATCGGGATGCCCGCGTCGCACAGACGCATCAGGGTGATGGTGCGCGCCGCCTGGCCGCCGCCCAGGGCCACGTCGAAGCCCGTCGCGTTCAGCAGGTAGCCCGCGCCCGCCAGCGCCGCCGACAGCCCCAGCTTGACCATGAACCAGAAGATGGAGCCGTACATGCCCTCGCGGCGCTGGTGCGTCTTGAGTTCGTCCATGTCCACGACGTCGGCGATCATCGACGGCACCAGGGTGAACAGGCCGCCGAGGCTGAACGCCAGCAGCGGCGCCGGCAGCGCCACCAGCCAGGGGATCTCCGGGTTGTAGCACACCCACTTCAGCGCGTAGCCCACCATCGCGACGGCCGTCGCCACGAAGAACGCGTGCCGCTTGCCGATGCGCGTGGCCAGCCAGGTCACGAACGCGACCACGGCGAAGGTGGCCACGCCGCCGATGGTCCCGGCCCAGCCGGCGTACTGCGCGCCCAGGGCCTGGTCGCCCTTGGCCACGTAGTAGATGATCACGTAGTACTGGAACGACGAGATGAGGATGAAGCCGTTGAACACCAGGAAGGTCGCCGCGCACAGCTTCAGGAACGGCCGCGACCTCAGCGTCTCGGCGAAGCCGTGGAAGAACTCGCGGGTCTTGTCGCCGAGCGCGCCCTTCAGTCCGCTCTCGGCCGAGGCCAGCTGTTGCATGCGTTCGCGCAGCAGGATCGCCGGCAGCACGCCCAGGCCGATGGCCACCACCGCCAGCACCACCGCCAGGCCGCGGGCGCCGGCGATCTGGTCCGGCGCGCCCGAGGCGTCGCGGAAGAACCGGCCCGAGTTCATGATCCACAGGAACCACGGCGACACCACGTAGGCCAGCTGGGCCACGAAGTTCTGCGTGCCCATCAGCCGCGTGCGCTCGTGGTAGTCGGGGGTCAGCTCGTAGCCCAGCGCCACCCAGGGCGTGCAGAAGATCGTGAACCCGATGTAGAAGACGATGGAGAACGCCAGGAACCAGGCGTAGATCGCTTTCGTGCTCCAGTCGGGGTCGAAGCTCCACAGCGCGATGAAGCTCAGCGCCGACAGGAAGGCGCCCACGAAGATGTAGGGCCGCCGGCGTCCCCAGCGCGACCGCGTGCCGTCGGACACGAAGCCCATCAGGGGATCGGTCAGGGTGTCGGTGATGCGGGGCCAGAAGCCGAGCCAGCCCACCAGCCGCGGGTCCATGCCCAGGCCCAGGTTCAGCACGATCATCATGCTGCCGCTCGCGGCCGACAGCAGGTTGTTCACGAAGGCGCCCGCCCCGTAGGCCAGGCGCTGGCCCATGCCGACGCGGTCCTCGGGAGCGGTCTGGAAGTGGGAGGCGCTCATCGGGGCATCCTGTTGTCTGGTGGTGGCTTGGGACAGGGCGGCCCGGGGCGCCCATCTTTGTACGATGTCCGAACAAAGTACCCGATCGCGACCGGCTCCGTCAAGCGGATTCGGATCGGGCCCGTTCCGGCCTCGGGCGGCCGCCGCGGGCATTATTCCTCGCCCCGGCCCGCGCCGGCCACCATAATGGCCGACGCCCCGACTTTGTCCGGCGGGGACGCCGCCTGTCCCTGCGCCCGAGCAGCGAAAGGATCGCACCGTGACCGTCCGTATCATCGTCCTCGCCGTTTGCGCCGCCGTCCTGGCCGCCGCCCGGCCCGCGCCGGCCTCGTCCCTGGCCGACCACGTCGACCCGTTCATCGGCACCGGCGGCCACGGCCATACCTTTCCGGGGCCCAGCCTTCCGTTCGGCATGGTGCAGCTTTCGCCGGACACGCGGCTGACGGGCTGGGACGGCTGCTCGGCCTACCACTTCAGCGACACCGTGGTCTACGGCTTCAGCCACACCCACCTCTCGGGCACGGGCGTGCCCGACTACGGCGACATCCTGCTGATGCCCTTGACCGGCGAACCGCAGTTCGAGAACGGCTACCCCGACCGGCCCGACCAGGGCTACGGCTCGCGCTTCCGCAAGGAGACCGAGCGGGCCCGGGCCGGCTGGTACGCCGTGCGCCTGGACGACTACGGCATCGACGTCGAGCTGACGGCCACCGCGCGCACCGGCCTGCACCGCTACGTGCTGCCCAAGGGCAAGGCCGCCCACGTCATCATCGACCTGCGCCACCGCGACGAGCTGGTGGATGCGGACCTGGCCCTGGCCGACGACCGCACCGTCACCGGCTTCCGCCGCTCGAGCGCCTGGGCCCGCGACCAGCTGGTGCACTTCCGCGCGGCGTTCTCGCGCCCGTTCACCGCCTCGCGCATCGTCACCGACGACCAGGGCCGGGCCGTCGAGGCGGTGCTGTCGTTCGGCGACGCGGGCGGCGAGCTGCTGGTGCAGGTGGGCCTGTCGGCCGTCGACGACGACGGCGCCCGGCGCAACCTCGAGGCCGAGTGGGCCGCCTTCGACTTCAACGCCGTGAAAAAGGCCGCCGCCGAGGCCTGGGCGACGGCCCTGGACCGCGTCGAGGCCGACGGCCTGGACGACGCGCAGCGCACGGTGCTGGCCACCGCCCTGTACCATGCCTTCCTGGTGCCCAACCTCTTCAGCGACGTGGACGGCCGCTACCGCGGCATGGACCTGGCCGTCCACCAGGCGGTAGGCCGCGACCAGTACACGGTGTTCTCGCTGTGGGACACGTACCGCGCCGAGCACCCGCTGTTCACGCTGCTCGAGCGCCGCCGCACCCGCGACCTGGTGCGCACCATGCTCAGCCACTACGAGCAGGGCGGCCGCCTGCCGGTGTGGGAGCTGGCGGCCAACGAGACCGACTGCATGATCGGCTACCACGCGGTGCCGGTCATCGCCGACGCCTGGCTCAAGGGCATCGCCGGCGTCGACGGCCAGGCGGCCCTCGACGCGATGATCGACAGCGCCGACCGCGACCACTTCGGCCTCGACGCCTACAAGGCGATGGGCTTCATCCCCGCCGACCGCGAGGCCGAGTCGGTGAGCAAGACCCTCGAGTACGCCTACGACGACTGGACCATCGCCAAGCTCGCGACCACGCTCGGCCGCACCGACGTCGCCGACCGCTTCGCCCGCCGCAGCCAGGGCTGGCGGCACCTGCTCGATCCGGCCACGGGCTGCTTCCGCCCGCGCCCCAACGGCCAGTGGCTGACGCCCTACGATCCGCGCCGCGTGGACAACAACCACACCGAGGCCAACGGCTGGCAGTACCGGTTCGCCGCGCCCCACGACCTGGCCGCCCACATCGCGGCCCTCGGCGGCGACGAGGCCTACACCGCGGCGCTCGACACCCTGTTCACCACCGACAGCGCCACCACCGGCCGCGAGCAGCCGGACATCTCGGGCCTGATCGGCCAGTACGCCCACGGCAACGAGCCCAGCCACCACGTGGCCTGGCTGTACCACGGCACGGGGCATCCCGACCGCACGGCGCACTACGTGGGCCGCATCCTGCGCGAGTTCTACGCGCCGCGGCCCGACGGCCTGATCGGCAACGAGGACTGCGGCCAGATGTCCGCCTGGTACGTGCTGGCGGCCTGCGGCCTGTACGACATCGCGCCGGGTTCGCTGCAGTGGCTGGTCATCCCGCCCCTGGCCGAGCGCCTGACCCTGCGCTTCGAGGACGGGCGCACCTTCACCACGCGCCGCACCGGCAAGGGCGATTTCGTGCGCAGCGTGGCCTGGAACGGCGAACCGCTGACGCGGTCCTGGCTCAGCCACGCCGAGGTCACCGGCGGCGGCGAGCTGGTGTTCGCCATGGGCGACCGTCCCGGCGCCTGGGGCCGGGCGCCCGCCGATCGCCCCGGCGCGCCGCTGGCCGCCGCGCCCATCGTGCCCGCGCCCTGGGCCGCGGCCCCGGCCGACCGCTTCCGCGGCCGCCAGGAGGTCACCCTGCACGTGGGGGATCCCCAGGCGACCCTGGCCTGGGCCACCGACCGCGATCCCGAGGCCTGGCAGGCCTACGATGGTCCCATCGTGCTCGACCGCACGACCACCCTGCGCTTCCGGGCCGAGCGCGCGGGCGCGGCCAGTCCCATCGTCAGCGCGACGTTCACCGGGCTGCCCGCCGACTGGACCGTCACCCTCGGCGCCGTGCCCAACCCGCAGTACACCGCCGGTGGGCCGGATGCGCTCATCGACGGCCGCCGCGGCGCGCCCGACTGGCGCAACGGCGGCTGGCAGGGCTACGAGGGCACCGACGTGGTGGTGACCCTCGACCTGGGCCGCTCGCTGCCGGTCACGCGCGCGGGCCTGGGTTGCCTGCAGGACATGCGCTCGTGGATCCTGCTGCCGACCGAGGTGCGCGTCGAGACGTCGGCCGACGGCGTCGCCTTCACGCCCGCCGGCCGCGTCGGGCACACCGTGCCCCAGGACCTGTACGGCCTGTTGCCCCGCGACCTCATGGTCGACCTGGACGGCGCGCCCGTGCGCGCCCTGCGCTTCACGGCGCCCAACGCGGGCGTCATGCCCGCATGGCACCCGGGGGCGGGGGGAGCGTCCTTCGTGTTCATCGACGAGATCCTGGTCGAGACGGCGGAGGCGAGCCGATGAGAACCGTCCGCATCCTGCCGTTCCTGTGGCTGCTGGCCGCCGCCGCGGTGTCCGCGGCCGACCAGGACTGCGC
>DAOPJF010000188.1:0-5667 GCA_035399525.1 Candidatus Krumholzibacteriia bacterium
CGACCCAGTCGACCCGCGAGTGGTCGCGCGGCAGCACCTGCTGCGCGGCGTGGCACGAGGCGCAGAACGCGGGCTCGCGATGGCAGGCCGTGCAGTCGGTCTCGCGGCCGCGGGCGGCGCTGGCGTGGGACCAGGCGAAGTCCAGCCCGTGGGTGCGCGGGCGCACGTTGTCGCCGGCGTGGCAATCCTGGCAGCCGGCCTGGGTGTGGCACAGGGCGCAGGCGGTCTCGTCGGCGCGGGCCAGGGCGCCGTGGCGGGCGGTCCAGGCGCCGGCGTGGTCGGCCGGCCGCAGCGTGGTCTCGTCGGCGTGGCACAGGCGGCAGTCGCCGAAGTCGTCGGCCGTGGCGTGGCAGGCGCGGCACTGCCGCTTGACCGGGATGGGCCGCTCGGCGCCCGCCGGATCGCCGTGGCAGGTCGCGCAGGCCAGCCCCGCGCCGACGTGGGGCGCATGGGCGAACTTCGGCGCGGCGAACGCGCGGCGCGCGTAGGTGCCGGCCTCGTCCACGTTGGTGTGGCACATGACGCAGGCGTCGCCGTCCTCCACGTCATGGCAAGCGGCGCACGCCTCCATGGACGGTCGCAGCGAGGCGCCGGCGACCGCGTCGTCGACGCCCTCGTGGCACAGGGCGCACTCGACGTCGTTGGCGAAGTGCACGTCGTGGGGCATGACGATGCTGTCGGGCAGCTCGGCCCGGGCGGCGCCCGCCGCCAGCACCAGGGCGATCATCAGGGCGCGCGTCTTCATCGCAGCCAGCCTCCGCGGTCCAGGCCGAAGCGCGAGGCGCCGCGTCCCATGGCCAGGTCGACGCCCACGAGCACGCGGACGTCCTTGTCGTAGCCCGGGTTGTCCAGGCTCTGCACCTCGGCGGTCACGTTCAGGCCCGAGCGCAGGGCGATGCGCGCGCGTCCGGCCAGGGTCGTCAGGTCGCGCTCGTCGTCGGCGGGCGCATCCTGGAACAGGGCGTAGGTCAGGTACGAGGCCTCGCCCTCCAGGCGCAGCCACGGGCGCGCCTGCCAGGACACCTCGCCGTACACGGTGCTCTCGTCGCCCGCATCGCCCACGCGCTGCGACCAGCCGACCCTCGCCATGGGCAGCAGGGCCGCCAGGCCCACGCGGTTGTCGGTGCGCGCGCCGGTGAACGAGCCCACGTACTCCACCTCGGCGCCGTAGCGGCGCGGGTTCTCCCAGCGCAGCGCCGCACGGGCCAGGCGCACGCGCTCGAGGTCGGTGAAGCGCGAGAACCACGAGGCCGCATCCACGGTCGGGTAGCGGTCCAGCACCTGGGCGTGCAGCTCGGCGGCGCCGCCGCCGGGACGCCAGCGGGCCTGGGCCTCGAGCCGCTGCCAGCGGTCGCCTTCGAGGTCGAAGGCGGCGCGGGCCAGGGCCTGCGCATGGCGGCCAAGGCGCGCGGTGGCGTCGACGCCCACGGGCCGCTCGGCGATGCGCCCGTAGCGCTCGCGGTACGCAGCCGACGCGCCCACCTTCACGCCGCGGCCGGCGCGCAGCACGACGCGGCCGCCGGCGGCTGCATCGTCGTCCAGCGAACCCATGGCCCAGGCGTGGTCGGCGGGCGCGGCGGCGCCGGCCCAGGCCGAAGCCTCGCTCACCGTGCGGCCCACGTACGCGACGCGGGCGCCGTCGAGGGTCAGTCCCGCCACGCCGCTCTGCAGGAACTGGCGTCCGGCCTGCACGTGCAGTCCGGACCCGACGCGCAGGTCGGCCAGGCCGGTCGCCAGGCGCGAGGTCGCGGGATCCCAGCCCGGGCGATCCAGGGCATCGGCGAAGCGGCCGGCGATGCGCACGGTCAGGCCGCCGCCGGCCAGGCCCGAGGCCGTGCCGGCGTAGTGCTCGAAGAAGCGCAGGTGGTCGGAGGTCGAGCCCGCGGCATCCTCGGTCTGGTAGGCGTAGGCGGTGCTGCGCAGCGACCAGGACCAGGACGCGCCGGGCGGCGTGGGCAAGGGGGCGTCGGCGGCCGGGGCGACAGCCGGCAGGGCAGCGGCGCAGACCCAGGCGACCGGCAGCAGCCGACGGGCGGCGGCGGGAAGGCGGACCATGGCAACCTCGGACGGGCTCGGGGCGGCCGGCCGGGGCCGGCAGGACCGGGATCGTGCACCGCGGGCGGATCAGACCGGTCGTCGGGCTGGGTGCGGGGTGATTATGCAATGCGATAACCCTAATTGCCAAGCGATCTTAGCGTCATTTTGTGATACCGGTTTTCATTATTGGTCAGAGCCGCCGCGGAACGCCCGGCGGCACGTCGCGCGGGAATTCACGTGCAGTTTTTGCCACGGCGTTTCAAGATCGGGACAACCGCTTGCGCCGTCCCGCCCGGGACGGCCGTCACCCGGGGGCACGGATGCCGCCCCCGTGCCCCACGACGGAGGGAGTCGTGCCATGAACCGACGTATCCTGGGAATCCTGTTGGCCATGCTGCTGGCCGTGCTGGCGCTGGTCGCCGCCTGCAGCAGCGACAACCCGACCGAGGTGCCCGACGACCAGGACACCACGCCCCCCGTGGTGGTCACCACCTATCCCGCCGCCGGCGCGGTCGCGGTGGCCATCACCGACAGCATCATCATCGCGTTCAACGAGGCCATGGATCCGACCACGTCGTCGGGCAACATCACCCTGTCGGCAGGCAGCATCCTGGGCTCGACCTGGTACACGGACCGCGTGCTGGCCCTGGCCCACAACGACTGGCCCTCGGGAGGGCACATCACCGTCACCGTGGGCCCGGGGCTGCGGGACGCCGCGGGCAACACGATGGCCGCCGCGCATGCCTTCTCGTTCTGGACGGCGACCAGCGAGCTGCTGGTCCTGTCGACCGACCCGGCCGACGGCGCGACCGGCGTGAACCGCGACGCGTCCATCGGCCTCGTGTTCACCCGGGATGTCGACGGCGGCAGCCTCGCGTCCCACGTGACCATCGCCGACGTCATCACCAAGGCCATCTATCCCTACACCTACAACCACACCGACGAGGGCCACTACCTGCTGCGGCCCGACGCCTCGCTGCCGGCGAGCACGCAGCTCGCCATCACCGTCGAGGCAGGCCTGCAGTCGGCCGACGGCCTGGCAACCCTGGCCCAGCCGTTCTCGATCGCGTTCACGACGGGCACGGACCTCGACACGACGCCGCCGATGGTGATCGCGACGTTCCCCGCCGACGGGCTGACGGGCGTCGGCCGGGACATCGGCTACCTGCAGATGACCTTCAGCGAACCCGTCGACCAGGACACGCTCGAACCGGCGGCCTGGAACCTGGAATTCTACCTGGCCTTCATGCAGGCCGGCATCCCGCCGTCCTGGTCTGCCGATTTCACGGTGCTGACGATCCCCCTGCCGTCGCAGCTGCCGCCCGGCCTGCCGGTCGAGGTGCGCTTCGTGGACTTCGCCGACCTGGCGGGCAACGTCCAGACCGTGGCGTTCACCTGGAACTTCACGGTCGAGGGCACGCCCGACTACGTGCCCGTGGTCGATGGACAGCGCTACTACGACGACATCGCCTGGTCCGAGGGCGTCGGCGGCACGACCAACAATTCGGGCTACGGGACCGACTACGTGCGCCTGGAGGTCCAGTCGGGCTCCAGCTTCCGCATGGTGCGCTACGACGACAGCGGGTTCACCACGCCGTCGGGCGACTGGGAGAGCTACAACCGGACGTCGACGGCCCTGCTGTGGACCGGCTTCGAGTCGGTCAGCAAGGGCGTGGGCCTGCTGCACGAGAAGGAGAACGTGTTCTCCACGCCGCTGAACATCCTGCCCCTGCCGCCCTCGGCGCGGACGTGGACCTCGTCCACCTCGGTCACCGTGCCGGGCGAGGGCGACTACACCGCGACCCTCGACGGGCGCATCATCGGCCAGGTCGACCTGCCGATTCCCGAGACCGGCGGGACGATCTACGCCAAGAACGCCTGGAAGGTCGCCCGCACCCTGACCGTCGCGTTGGACGGCAGCCCGGCCTTCACCCAGGTGGATACGACCTGGTACGCCGCCAACCTCGGCGAGGTGCACGAGGTGCACCGCGAGACCGAGACGGGCTCGGGCGCCTGGTTCGCGTCCGACACGTGGCGTTTCCCGGTCCCCGAGTAGCCCGGAACAGCCCGGGACGGGCACGGGCATGAAGACGCGGGCCGGCATCCCTCGATGCCGGCCCGCTGCATTATCGCGTCGCGGGTCCTAGAATCCCGCGGTCATCATCGAGACGGCCCGGTTCGCCAGGTCGGTGAACTGGCCGAAGAACAGGCCCAGGCCCAGGGTCGGCACCGCCAGCACGGCCAGCAGCGCGTACTGCAGCCAGTGCAGCTTCAGCGGCGACATGTCGGCGCCCTCCTCGGGACGGCGCAGGAACATGGCCTTCACGACCTTGAAGTAGTAGTACAGGCTGACCACGCTGTTGGCCGCGGCGATGATCGCCAGCCAGAACCACTGCTTGTCCAGGACCGCGATGAACAGGTACCACTTGCCGATGAACCCGGCGAACGGCGGCACGCCCGTCAGCGAGGCCAGGAACACGACCATCATCGCGCCCGCCCACGGCGCCCGGAAGCCCAGGCCCACGTAGTCGGCGAGGTTCTCGCTCTTGAGGTGGTTGTTGACGGCCACCACGAACAGGAACGCGCCCAGGTTCATCAGGGCGTACACCAGCAGGTAGAACAGGATGGCCTGCAGGCCCGCCGGCGTCAGCAGCACGAAGCCCATCAGCAGGTAGCCCACGTGGGCGATGCTCGAGTAGGCGAGCATGCGCTTGACGTTCTCCTGCCTGAGCGCCACCAGGTTGCCGTAGGTCATGGTCACGACCGAGACGACGGCCATCAGCAGCGGCCAGTTGATCTGGGCGATCAGGCCGGCCGAGGCGGCGGCGTCGGGGCCGGCGGCCAGGGTGGTGTAGAAGAAGCGGATCATCAGGGCGAAGCCCGCCGCCTTCGGGCCGACCGAGAACAGCGCCGCCACCGGCGTCGGCGCCCCCTCGTAGACGTCCGGCGCCCAGTAGTGGAAGGGCACCGCGGCGATCTTGTAGCTCATGCCGGCGATCACCAGGATCACCGCGACCAGCAGGCCGAACGGGCTGACGCCCGCCGCCAGGCCGGCGCGGATGCCGGCGAACTGCATCGAGCCCGTCATGCCGTACAGCAGCGACAGGCCGTACAGCATGATCGCGCTGCTGACGGCGCCGAAGATCACGTACTTCAACGCGGCCTCGGTGCTGCGCAGGCTGGTGCGCATGTAGCCGGCCATCACGTAGCTGGCCAGGCCGACGCCCTCCATCGACAGGTAGAGCATCAGCAGGTCGCGGGCCTCGGCCATCACGCACATGGCGGCCGTCATCAGCACGGTCAGGGCGAAGAACTCGCCCTTGTTCTCGCGCGTGCGGCCCATGATCTCCTCGGCCGTCCACGAGAACAGGACCGTGACCAGGCCGACGAAGATGAACAGCAGGCGGAAGTAGGCCGCCAGGCCGTCGACCACCATCAGGTGGCCCATGATCGACCGCGTGCCCGGCTCGAGCCCGGCCACCGCGTAGGCGCCGGCCGTCACCAGGCCGAAGACCGACACCGCGAACGGCAGCGCCGGACGCCGGCCGCGCACCAGCAGGTCCGCCAGCAGCGTGACCAGGAAGGTGCCGCAGAGGAAACGGAAGCTGTAGGCCGCCGAGAGCAGCGCCG
>DAOPJF010000189.1:0-5660 GCA_035399525.1 Candidatus Krumholzibacteriia bacterium
AGTCCATGCGGTAGACCTGGTGGTGGAAGTAGTAGTCGATATAGCTGATGACCAGCGAGTCGCCGGTCGCCGTGCCGTAGCCGGCGCCGTCCTGCAGGATGCCCTCGACCTGCCCGGCCGTCAGCGCCTTGCCCTGCGAGCCGAGGGGCGCGATGGACACGTTGATGTGCTCCCAGTCGCCCTCGTGGTTGTTGCCGCCGTCGTTGGTCGGGTAGAAGAAGTAGTACTGGATGATGAACTCGTAGCCGCCGCCCCCGCGCAACGGCGAGCCCGTCCCGGCGATGAACGGGTGGGCGTAGACGCGGCACGCGTCCTGGTAGTGCTCGGGCAGCACGCGCGAGAAGGCGTTCTCGTACTCCTGGCGCCAGGTCCGGGGACCGTCGCCCGGGAAGTCGAAGAACATCACCTCGTAGTTGCGGCGGCCCGGATCGACGGCGCGCGGCGCCAGGCCGGCGTAGTCCGGGGCGGTGGGGTCGTAGCGGCGCACCAGGTCGCGCAGCAGGCAGTCCCCGCCGGGGTTCCACCCCCCGGAGCTGTCGCAGGGCGCGGCCGCGACCGCGCGCAGGTCGACCGTGTCGGTGCTGACGAGCGTCGGCGGCTGGCCCACCAGGCTCCAGGTGTCCACCGTGAGGGCGAACCCCTGGCCCTGGTCCATGAAGAACCGGAAGTCCATGGGCGCCTGGGTCGTGTTGAGCACCATGATCGGGCCGAAGCGGGCCGCCAGTTCCTGCAGCAGGCGGCCGCGCCGGTCGTCGACGCCGTCGCGGGGCGCCACGTCCACGTAGCCGGGGTCCGACGCGTCGCCGTACAGGGCGAACGCCGCCGAGGCCGGCGACTGCGACACCACCGGCGGGACCTCCAGCGGCAGGTAGGCCAGGTAGCGGTCCCGCGGGATCTCCTGCGCCGCCGCCGGCCCCGCCGCCAGGAGGGCCGCCAGGCCCGTCGCCAACCACCGCATTGCGTGCTTCATGCCGCGCCTCCGGGCGTGGGTGATCGTCGTGGATCGTGAAGCGTAGGATATCGGCGGAAGGGACGGCCGGCCAAGCCAATTCCGGCCGGACGCACGAGGGCGCCGCCCTGGCCGGGCGGCGCCCCGGGATGCGGCGCAGGGTGGTCCGCTCAGATCTTCTCGTCGACGAAGAAGCGCTCGCGCAGTCCGGCCACGTACTTGGCCAGGGCGGTCTCGATCTTCTGGCTCTCGACCATCATCCGGAGCTGGTCCTTGAGCTCGTCGTAGGTGTACATGTGGCCCGCCTGGCGGCCGCGCACCTCGAACACGTACCAGCCGGCCGGCGTCTGCACCGGCTCGGTGATGGCGCCCGCCTCGGCGTTCTCGAGCACCGAGCGGAACTGGTCCGACAGGTCGCCCAGGGCGAAGGTCCCCAGCAGGCCGCCGCGGGCGGCCGAGGCCTCGTCCTCGCTCACGTCGGCGGCCACCGCCGCGAACGGCTCGCCGCCGAGCACGCGCTGGCGCGCCGCCGCGATCTTCGACCGGGCCAGGTCCACGTCCTCCTGCGTCACCTCGATGGGCAGGAACACCTGGCTGATGGCGCGCCGGCCGTCGTCCTGCACGGCATCGACCCGCAGGATGTGCACGCCGCGGCTGGACACGACCGGATCGCTGATCTCGCCGGGCGCCAGGGCGAACACGGCCCGGTCCAGCGCCGGGTCGAACAGGTCCCCCGGCGCGACCACGCCCACCACACCCCCGCGCTTGGCGTTCGGCCCGCGCGAGAACTCGGCGGCCACGTCGGCGAACGGCCGACCGTCGTCCAGGGCCTTGCGCACCTGCGTCACCACGTGCTCGATCTCGCGCCGCCGCTCGGTGGTCGGCTGCACGGTGACCATGATGTCGGCGATCGTCACGCTGTCGGGCTCCGAGGGCATCTCGGCGAGGTGCGCCAGGTAGTAGGCGTTGACCTCGTTCTCCATGACCTCGATGTCGGGCCGGATGAACTTGCCCACCACCAGCCGCAGGTACTGGTCGTCCCGCAGCTGGGTGCGCATGCGCTCCTTGAAGTCGGACAGGGTCGTGCCGCTGCGGACGAGCTCGCGCTCGAACGCCTGCTGGGACCCGAAGCGCTCGACATACTGCTGGATGCGCTGGTCGACGCTGCGGCCGATGGCCTCGTCGTCGACGGTCATGTCCGCGGCCTTGGCCGCGGCGATGATGAGCTTGCTCTCGATCAGGCGGTCGAGCATCTCGCGGCGCAGCTCGGGCGAGTCGGGGGTGACCTCCTCGCCCTGGTACTGCTGGTTCAGCCGGTGGAGCTCGACCTCGCGGTCGAGGTCGCTCTGCAGGATGGCTTCCTCGTCGACGATGGCGAGGATGCGGTCGACCAGCTCGGGGGCCTGCTGGGCCCGGGCCGGCCGCGGCGACAGCACCGCGGCCAGCCCGAGGGCCAGGACCAGGAGCCCGGCCGACCTAGTTGCGCGGCACGGCAGGGCCGGGCGCTTCGACATGGGTCAGCTCCTTCCAGGACTTCACCGCGGACAGGTTCTCGTCGTGGCGCACGACCCCGACCTCCTGCGACCACTTGGCCAGCAGGCTGTTGAACATGTCCTCCTTGCGCTGGGTCTTGATCCGCTGCCCGATGGCGGCGGCCGAGGCTTCCATGGTCGACGGCGCTGCGGGGCGGATCTCGTCCAGGCGCACGACCGCGAAGCGGCCGTCGCCGACGGCCACCGGCACGCTCAGGGCGCCCACCTCGAGGCCGAAGATCGCGTCCTTGATGGGACCGCCCGAGAGCCCCGTGGCCTCGATGCGGCCGCCCTGCGCGGTGTTGGTCTTGTCGGTGTCGAAACGCTGGATCAGCGTCTCCCACTTCGCACCGGCCTCGGCGGCGGCCAGGGCGGCGCCGGCCTGCGCCTCGTCGGCGGCGATCACGACGTGGCCGACGCGGGTCTCGGGCGTCGCGTACTCGGCCGCGTGGTCGGCCCAGAACGCGCTGAGCTCCTCGGGCGTGACGCGGTCGTCGACCACCACCAGGTCGCCGTACATCGCCGTCACGATCATCTCGTTGACCTTGGTGTCGACCAGCGTCACGACCTCGGGATCCTCGTAGAACCCGCGGGCCTTGGCCTCGGCGTCCATCAGGGCCCGGTCGAGCTCGGACACGATGTGCCCGCGCAGGCCGCCCAGGAACTGTTCCTTCTTGGGCCGCTGGAAGGTGTTCATGCGGTCGTACTTGATCTTGTAGTCGCCGATGGTGAACGAGCGCACGGTGCCGTCGATCTCGTAGGAGTAGAACGGCAGGTCCAGGTCGGCCGGCACGACGTTCAGCGGCTTGAGCTCGGACTGCGGCACCGGCTGGTCGGTGGCCGGATCGAGGATGAACTCGCGCTCGGGCAGGCCCTCGTAGACCTTCCACAGGGCGTCCTCGCGGATGTCGAGCTTGTACTTGGTGTGCACCTCGTCCTCGAAGGCCTTCTTCAGGCGCGCGATCTTCCGGTTGCGGGCCAGGTCGAGGATCTTGGCCAGGGCGTCGTCCCTGGAGGGCTTCTGCAGCTCCTTCTCGCCGTCGATGCGCACGACCCAGTAGCCGTACTCGGTGGAGATCACCGGGGCGATCTCGCCGATGGGCGTCTTGAAGACGGCGTCCTCGAAGTTGGCGTCGAAGCGGCCGTAGGGGATGAACAGGACCATCTTGCCGTCGGCGGGGATCTCGCCGGCGTGGAACTTCCTGACCACGTCGTCCCAGTCGGCGCCGCCCATGGCCATCTCGCGCGCCGCGTTGGCGTCGGCCTCGAAGTTGGTGATCAGGTAGCTGATCTTGCGCTGCTTGCCCAGCAGGGCGTAGATGGCGTCGACCTCCTCGTTGCTGAGCTGGTCGCCCGGATCGCCGACGGCATGGCGATACATGGCCAGGCCGGCCTGGTAGGCCAGCAGCGAGCTGCGGGCCTCGGCGATGCGCGGGTCGGTGGCGTAGCCCAGCTCCTGGCCCTTGACCTCCATGACCGTCTTGTTGATGAGGGTGGTCAGGAACTCCTTCTTGCCCTCCATCTGCGCCATGTCCAGGACCTGGCCGTCCGGCCCCTTGGGCAGCTCGTTCTCCTCGATGCGCTTGAGGCGGTCCTCGTAGTAGTCGGCGCGGATCTCCTTGCCGCCGACGACGGCGAGCAGGGCCGGCTGGGCGTCCTTCTTGCCGGAACAGCCGGCGAAGAGGGCCGCGGCCGCGGCCAGGACGAGCATCGGCACCGCGCGGGGGGTGCGCGCGGCGAGCGAACGGAACATCGGCAGCATGGTCACTCCTTGGTCTGGAGCTCGAGCAGGCGCCCGAGCATGGCGGTCGCAACCCCCAGGTGATCCTCCCTGGGCGCCGGAACCTTCAGGATGAACTGGTCGACGGCCTTGAACTGGAGGCCGCGGGGGCCGGATTCCATCAAGCCCTGAATGATAGCCGCCGGCGGTTCGTGGCCGCCAGCGAAAAAGAAATCCACGCCCGTGCGCACGGCCCGGATCTCCTCGATGCCGGCCTTGCCGGCCAGGATCCGCAGGCGCTGGATCTCCAGCAGGGCCGTGACGGGCGCCGGCAGGGGCCCGTAGCGGTCCTTGAACTCGTCCCTGAGACGGTCGCAGCCGGCCGGACTGCGCGTGCGCGCGATCCTCCGGTACAGGTCCATCTTGTGCTGGGGGTCGCCGACGTAGGCGTCGGGCAGGTAGGCCGCCAGCCTCAGCTCCACCTTCACATCCAGCGGGGCAACACCGCCGCCGCCGCGAAGTTCCGCCACCGCCTCCTCGAGCAGCCGGCAGTAGAGGTCGAAGCCGATGGCCTCCATGTGGCCGTGCTGCTCCTCGCCCAGGAGGTTGCCGGCGCCGCGGATCTCCAGGTCCCGCATGGCGATATGATAACCCGAGCCCAGGGCCTGGAACTCCTCGAGGGCCGCCAGGCGGCGGCGGGCCTCGGGGGTCAGGCGCTCGCCGGGCGGGGTCATCAGGTAGGCGAAGGCGCGGTGGTTGCTTCGCCCGACCCGCCCCCTCAGCTGGTAGAGCTGCGCCAGGCCGAACCGGTCGGCACGATCGATGATGATGGTGTTGACCCGCGGCATGTCCAGGCCCGACTCGATGATGGCCGTGGCCACGAGCACGTCGTACTCGTGGTTCAGGAAGGCCGTCATGATGGTCTCGAGCTTCTCCTCGTCCATCTGGCCGTGGGCCCAGGCCACCCTGACGTTGGGCAGCAGCTTGCGGATGAGGTCGGCCATGCCCTCGATGGTCTGCACCCGGTTGTGCACGAAGAAGACCTGCCCTCCCCGGTGCAGCTCGCGCAGGATGGCCTCGACCAGCACCTTCTCGTCGAAGGTGCACAGCTCGGTGTGGATGGGCAGGCGGTCGCGCGGCGGCGTGTTGATCAGGCTCATGTCGCGCGCGCCCATCAGGGCCAGGTACAGGGTGCGCGGGATGGGCGTGGCGCTGAGGGTGACCACGTCGACCTGCCGCTTCAGCTCCTTGATGCGCTCCTTGTGGCGCACGCCGAAGCGCTGCTCCTCGTCGACGATCAACAGGCCCAGGTCCTTGAAGCGGATGTCCCGCGACAGCAGGCGGTGCGTGCCCACCAGCACGTCGATGCGGCCGGCGGCGGCGCGGGCGACGATGTCCTTCTGCTCGGCCGGGCTGCGGAAGCGGCTGATGGCCTCGACCTTGACCGGGAAGTCGCGGA
>DAOPJF010000190.1:0-5658 GCA_035399525.1 Candidatus Krumholzibacteriia bacterium
CGGGCATCAGGAACGGGTGCGGGTACGACGACAGGCCGCCGTCCGGGTGCAGCTCGTGGCGGAAGTTGGCCAGGTGCTTCTCGGTCAGCCGGCCCTCGAGGAAGGCGCGGGCGTAGATGCCCGGCGACGCGTGGCCCTGGAAGTAGACCATGTCGCCCAGCCAGTCGTCGGTGCGGCCCCGCCAGAAGTGGTTGTGGCCCACCTCCCACAGGGTCGCGGCCGAGGCGTAGGTCGAGATGTGGCCGCCGATGCCGGCGCGCTCGCGGTTGGCCCTGACCACCATGGCCATGGCGTTCCAGCGCACGATGGACTTGATGCGGCGCTCGATCTCGCGGTTGCCCGGGAACAGGGGCTCGTGCTCGCGGGGGATCGTGTTGATGTACGGCGTGTTGGCCGTGAAGGGGATGCTGACGCCCTCTTCCTGGGCGCGGGTCTGCAGCTGCCGCAGCAGCTGGCGCACGCGCTCGGGGCCCTGCTCCTTCAGCACGTAGTCGAGGGACTCCCGCCACTCGGCGTTCTCGATCTCGTGCAGGCGGGCGAGATCCCGGGGATCCTGGATCGCCATGGTTTGCTCCTGTTGTCGGCAGTGATTCTCGGATTCGGCACAAGAATAAGGGCAAATCCCGGGGCGTCAACCGATTCGCACCCCCGCGGCCGGGGGCCGGGCGCTCGTCGAGAAGGGTCGGGGGGATCCCTCACGTGAGGGGGAACGTCGTCTGTCGGACAAGAATCCTTACCCGATGGGAAGCCGGGCCCTGGGAGGCGACGAACCGCGCCTCACGCGGGGGCGCTGCTCAGGGCCCGGGCCGCGGAGCCGTCGCGTTCGTGAAGGTCGTGGTGGCAGCGGGCGCAGAGGACCAGCAGATTCGCCGGATCGTTGCCGCCGCCCACGGCGAAGGGGATGCGGTGGTGGATCTCCAGGAATGACGCATGGGTGCAGCCCGGGGCTTCGCAGGCGTACCGCGCGCGCTGCATGACCCGCCGACGCAGGCGCGCCGGAACGACCGGCCGCCGTGATCCGTCGGCGGCCTCGACCAGGCTGTCGCATCGCGCCCGGCGCAGCAGGGCATCGTCGACGGCAAGCTCCCCGCGGGGGGTCGGCACGCTTACGCGACCGCACTCCGGGCACGCCAGGAGAACGAGCAGGAACGGTGGTCCCGCCGACCGGCTGCGAGGCGTGTCGCGCTCCGCCGCGCACCGCGCCGGTCCCGACCGGCAAGCCAAGGCATCGAGCACGATCTCCGGCACGGAGCGGCCAGTGGCCGCCTGCAGGTGCGCCAGGAGGCTGCCGGCTGCAGCATATTGCTCGACGGTCCACTTGATATTCCAGTAGTGCCAGGTCGGCGCCGGCTGCTGCGGCGGTGCTTGCGGCTCCTGCGGCGCCTGGCGATCGCCGGGACGCGGCCCGTCCGGCGACGACCCCTGGCGGCCAGGCGCCGGTGGTCTCGTCGCCTGGGGTGGCGAGCCTGGTCCCTCGCCGGGATGGGACTGCAGACCATCGGCGGCGTCCCCGCGTGTCGCGCCGGGCAAGGGCATCGCGGACTGCCGCGGCGGCAGTGCCGCCTCGAGCTGGCGCATGGACAGCCGGCCGGCCTGGGCGATCCAGTGCCGTTGCTCATGCGGTTCGGCCCGCGCGGTGATCAGGCGAGCCTGCGTCCAGGTCAGCCTGCCGGACGCCAGGGCCTTCTCCACGTCGGGGTACCGGCGCAGGCGTCGCGCGAGGGCGATGAAGTCCTCGGTCTGCCGGGCCGTCAGGCCGGCAGCCGCCTCTGCGTAGTCCGCCATCGTGGCGAATCCGAGCTTGCGATGGATGTGGCGCTCGCGGATCTGCAGCAGGTAGTAGCAGACCCGCACCAGGTCCCGCTGCAGCTGTCCGACCGCGCTGCGCAGGTTCCGGTGGAGGGCTTCCTCCGATGGGGTGAGCGCGGCGCCCAGGTCTGCGGTGCCGCGCTGCCGTGTCCGATCCCGCGGGGGCTGTGGTGTCAATGCCGGTTCACGATCCGGGAGGACGTGACTGCATGGCGCGACGGCGCGCCGTGACGGTGGGCGCTTCGCGGTCCATTCCATGGGCCCGACCCGCGACCACGTCGCGTAGGCGATCGGCGCGTCGAGGCGCATCGACGGTCCGGACGACGCCAGTCGAGACGGGATCGCTTGATGTCTGCTGCGGAATCCCCCTCACGTGGGGGAGGATGCTGTTCATGCATCAAGCTGGGCTGTCCGGTCGCAACTCCGGTTGGCGCCGGCCCGGCGCTGGCGTACCTTGACGCCGTCGCCCCGCACCTGCAACCCGGAGGCCGCCATGCGCACCGTCCGCCTTGCCCCCGACCTGGAAGTGTCCGCCCTCGGCCTCGGCTGCATGGGCATGTCCGAGTTCTACGGCCCAGGCGACGAGACCGAGTCCATCGCCGTCATCCACCGCGCGCTCGAAGTGGGCCTGAACTTTCTGGACACGGCCGACATGTACGGCTGCGGCCGCAACGAGGAGTTGGTCGGCCGCGCCCTGCGCGGTCGCCGTAGCGAAGCGATCATCGCCACCAAGTTCGGCAACATGCGCGGCCCGGGCGGCGAGTTCCTGGGGGTCAACGGCCGCCCCGAGTACGTGCGGCAGTGCTGCGAGGCGAGCCTGAAGCGGCTCGGCGTCGAGGTCATCGACCTGTACTACCAGCACCGCGTCGACCCGAACGTGCCCATCGAGGAGACCGTCGGCGCCATGGCCGACCTGGTGGCCGCGGGCAAGGTCCGCTACCTGGGCCTCTCCGAAGCCGCGCCGGCCACGCTGCGCCGCGCCTGCGCGGAGCACCCGATCGTGGCGCTGCAGAGCGAGTACTCGCTGTGGACCCGCGACCCCGAGGAAACCGTGCTCGACACCTGCCGCGACCTCGGCGTGGTCTTCGTGGCCTACAGCCCGCTGGGCCGGGGCTTCCTGGCCGACCGCTTCCGCAGCGCCGCCGATTTCGCCGAAGGCGATTTCAGGCAGAACCATCCTCGCTTTGCAGGGGAGAACTTCGAGGCCAACCGCCGACTGGCCGAGACGATCGCGGCCTTCGCCCGCGATAAAGGCTGCACGCCGGCCCAGGTGGCGCTGGCCTGGGTGCTGGCCCAGGGCGAGGACATCGTGCCCATCCCCGGCACCAAGCGCCTGGCCTACCTCGAGCAGAACATCGCCGCGCTGGAGATCGACCTTTCCGGCCGCGAGTGCCGGCAGCTGGAGAGCGCGTTCCCGCCGGGCGTCGCCCTGGGCGAGCGCTACGCGCCGCAGGCGATGAAGGCCATCGACCGCACGCCCGACGCGTAGGGGCCGCGGCTAGGCCTTGCGGCGCAGCGTCACCAGGGTGATGTCGTCGCCGATGGGCGCCTCGCCGCGGAACGCGGCCAGCTCGGCCTGCAGCGTGGCGAACAGCGCACCCAGGTCGCGGCGGCGCTCGCGCACCAGCAGGTCGCCGAAGGCGTCGTCGCCGTACTCGTCGTCGTCCAGGGTCTGCGTCTCGGGGATCCCGTCGCTGAACATGGCCAGCAGGTCGCCGGGGCCGAGCACCAGTTCGCCCGTGCCGTACTGCGAATCCTCGAGCATGCCGATGGGCAGGCCCGTGCCCGGGCACTCCTCGACCGAGCCGTCGGCGCGCACCACCAGCGGCGGGTTGTGCCCGGCGTTGGCGTACTCCAGGCGCCCGGTGGCCGGGTCGACGATGACCAGGAAGAACGTCGAGAAGCGGATGAAGTCGGTGCACTGGAAGATCTGGCGGTTCAGCCGCGCCATGAGCGGCGCCAGCGCCCAGCCCTCGGCCAGCATGAAGCGGCTGAGCGACAGGATGTGGCTGACCAGCAGCGCGGCGCCCATGCCCTTGCCGGTGACGTCGCCGATGACCACGGCGTAGCGCCCGTCCGCGAGCACCTGCCCGTCGTACAGGTCGCCGCCCACCTCGAAGCAGGGCACCAGGCGCGCCGACAGCTCGTAGCCGTCGAGCGGGGGCAGCTCCGACGGCAGGATGTGGTCCAGGATGTCGCCGGCAGCCGCGATCATCGCGTCCTGCCGCCGCTTCTCCTCCTCGAGCTCCATGTACCGCGCGCGGGTCAGCGCCACGGCGATGGTGTTGGCCAGCAGCGTGAACGCCGCCAGCTGGTCGCGGGTGAAGCTGCGGCCCGGGCGCGTGTCGTCCGAGTACAGGATGCCGATCACGTCCTCGTTGTCGAACAGCGGCACCGCGATGGCCGAGCGGATGCCCTGGGAGATCATGCTCATCATCTCGTGCTCGGGGCTGTCGTTGAGCACGTCCGAGGTCAGGAAGCTCTTCTTCTCGCTCAGCACCTGGCGCGTCATGGTGCGGCTGAGCACCAGCGAGTCGGCGCTGCGCCGGCCGCTGACGCGCGAGGCCACCTGCTCCGGTTCCTCGCCGCCCTCCTCGACCAGCAGCACGAAGATGCGCTCGGGCTTCAGCAGCGCCGTCTCCACCAGGTCCAGGATGGGTTCGTACATCTCGGCCGGGGCGCGGGGGATGGTCAACAGGTCGCCGGCCTTGGCCAGCACGCGGAACAGCAGCGACTGCAGGTCGCGCTTGGTGTTGCGCTCGGAGCGCACCTCGTCCCAGCTGATCTCGGCGCTCGCCACCAGGTCGCGGCCCGGGCCGGCGGCGGCCGCGGCGTTCGGTGCGGCCTCGTCCTGCACCACGAAGGTGACGTCGGCGATGCGCACCGTGTCGCCGGGGGTCAGGTCGGTGTCGCCGTCGACGGGGTCGTCGTTGACGTGGGTGCCGTTGTGGCTGCCCAGGTCGCGCACGACCACGCGGCCGCCGACCGACTCGAACTCGGCGTGGCGGCGCGAGACGTTCGGCTGGGCGACCTTCAGGTCGGCGTTGTCCGCCCGGCCGGCCAGGTGGCGGCCCTCTGACAGGATGTAGCGCAGTTCGCGGCCGTCGACGGTGCCCACGAGCATCAGGGCCATGCATGTCCCCTTCGGCAATCGGGCCTGCGGAACGGCGATCGCCGCCCCGGCCGGGCCCGGAATCACCGACATTGGTACTGGGAATTGGTGTCCGGGGCAAGCGTCCCGGGTCCGCCGCCCCCTTGCCGGGGCCGGCGAGGCGGCCTATGATGCCCCGATTCGCCGCCGTCGGCGCCCCCGGCCGCCGGCGCCCGCCCTGCCCGAGCCCGGAAGGAAGCCCATGCGCCGCCTCCTGTGCGTCATCGTCCTGGCCCTGGCCGCCGGCACCGCCGCGGCCCAGGACGCCGTGTACCGCGAGAAGAACCAGTACCCCGTGCTGGACGAGATGAGCGCCGCGCGGAAGGCCGAGAAGGCCGCCCGCGACTCGGTGCGCGCCGCCGTCGAGGCCGGGATGGAGGCCCGCCGCCAGGCCGAGCGCGAGGGCGCCATGGACCTCAGGCCCGACTGGTCCGGCATCACCGTCCCGTCGGGCCCGGGCGCCTTCAAGACCGCCTGGCACACCCCGCCGGTGCCGCAGTTCGCGACGGGCACCTGCTGGGCCTTCTGCACCACCAGCTTCCTCGAGAGCGAGGCCCACCGCCTGCACGGCACCGAGGTCAAGCTGTCGGAGATGTGGTTCGTCTACTGGGAGTACGTGGAGAAGGCGCGGGCCTACCTCGAGAGCTACGGCCACACGGTCTTCGACGAAGGCAGCCAGGACCACGGCGTGCTCGAGG
>DAOPJF010000191.1:0-5613 GCA_035399525.1 Candidatus Krumholzibacteriia bacterium
TGCAGAACGGCCTGCCCGCGGCCCTGGATATGCAGGCCCGCGACGAGCTGAAGGCCATCGACCGGGTGCTCGGCCGCGAGCGCTGATTCCGCCGGCGAACGGAGAACCGTGCTGATCCGCACCGACTGCTTCCACTTCCGCGGCCACGTGCCCTGCGCGCCCCACAAGCGCGAGGGCGTGCACTGCGAGGACTGCCCGCACTACCGGCGGCGCGCCGGGCGCATCCTGCTGATCAAGCTGGGCGCGGCGGGCGACGTCATCCGCACCACGCCCCTGCTGCTGCCCCTGGAGCGCGACTATCCCGACCACGTGCTGACCTGGGTCACCGACTTCCCCGACCTGCTGCCCCGCCGCGTGGGCGACGCCGTGCGCCCGGATGCGCGCACCCTGCCCTGGCTGCAGCAGGCGCGGTTCGACCTGGCCATCAACCTGGACAAGGACCGCGAGGCCTGCGCGCTGCTGCGCCAGGTGAACGCGTCGCGCAAGGTGGGCTTCACCCTGGACGACGACGGCTACTGCACGCCGCTGCAGGGCGCCATCGCCCCGGCGCAGGCCGACGCGGCACGGGCCAAGTTCTTCACCGGCCTGTTCGACGACGCCAACCAGGCCTGCACCGAGAGCTACCTGCAGGAGATCTTCGCCATCTGCGGCTACGCCTTCGCGGGCGAGCCCTACCTGGTCGACCGGCCTGCGCCCGCGCCCGAGTTCTCGCTGCCGCGGGGCGACGGCGTGGTGGGCCTGAACACCGGCTGCGGCGGCCGCTGGACCAGCCGCCTGTGGCCCGAGGCCCACTGGGCCCAGCTGGCCCACGACCTCAAGGACGCCGGCCACGCGGTGGTGCTGCTGGGCGGCCCGGACGAGGACGAGAAGAACCGCCGCATCGCCATGGCCAGCGGCGCGCACTACCCCGGGCACTTCGACCTGCGCACCTTCGTGGGCCTGGTCGACCGCTGCGACGTGGTGGTGACGGCCGTGACCATGGCCATGCACATCGCCATCGGCCTGGGCAAGCAGCTGGTGCTGTTCAACAACATCTTCAACCCGCACGAGTTCGAGCTGTACGGCAAGGGCGAGATCCTCGCGCCCCGGCAGGCCTGCACGTGCTTCTTCCAGCCGCGCTGCACCAACCCGTCGTTCTGCATGGACACCCTCGAGGTGGCCGACGTGCGCGCGGCGGTCGCCCGCCGGCTGGAGGCGCGGTGAGGATCGCCTTCCTGGGGCCGGCGCCGCCGCTGCGCGGCGGCATCGTCACCTACATCGGCATGCTGGTCCGGGTGCTGCGCGGGCGCGGTCACGAGGTGTTCTGGGCCTCGTTCCGCCGCCAGTACCCGAAGTTCCTGTTCCCGGGCACCGAGCAGGAGGGCGAGACCGCGGCCTGGCTCGACCATCCGACCACGCCGCGCTTCGTGCCCTGGTCGCCGTGGTCGTGGTGGCGCACCGCGCGCGACCTCGAGCGCGCCGCGCCCCGCGCGGTGGTCATCAAGTACTGGATCCCCTTCTTCGCGCCGGGCTTCCTGGGCGTGACCTGGCTGCTGCGCCGGCGCACGTCGATCCGCGTGGTCTACCTGCTGGACAACGTCATCCCCCACGAGCGGTACCCCTTCGGCCTCTTGTTGACGCGGCTGGCCCTGAAGCAGGGGCACGGGTACATCGCCCAGAGCGACCAGGTGCGCCGCGACCTGCTGATCGTGCTGCCGGACACGCCGGCCGAACGCATCGTCACCACGCCGCACCCGGTCTACGACTTCGGCGTGCCGGGACGGCCGCGGCACACGAAGGCCGAGGCGCGCGCCGCGCTGGGCCTGCCCGGCGAAGCGCGCCTGGTGCTGTTCTTCGGCTTCATCAAGCCCTACAAGGGCGTCGTGCACCTGGTCGACGCGGCGGGCGCGCTGAAGCAGGCCTTCGGCGACGGGCTGCGGGTGCTGATCGTCGGCGACGTCTACGGCGAGAAGCAGCCCTACCTCGACCGCATCGCCGCCTCGGGCGCGGCCGACATCATCGACCTGGTGGACGGCTTCGTGCCCGACGCCGTGGTCGAGGACTACTTCCTGGCGGCGGACCTGGCGGTGTTGCCCTACGTTTCCGCCACGCAGAGCGGCATCGTCCAGATCGCCTACAACTACGACCTGCCGGTGGTCACCACGAACGTGGGGGGGCTGCCCGAGGTGGTCCTCGACGGCGAGACGGGCTTCGTGGTGCCGCCTGGCGATCCGCCGGCGCTGGCCGCCGCGGTGATCCGCTACTTCCGCGAGGAACGCGCCGCCGCGTTCGCCGCCGGCGTCGCGCGCGAGAAGCACAAGTACTCGTGGGACCGCATGGCCGAGGCCGTCGAGCGCCTGGCCGCGGAGACGACATGAACAAGCGCGCCTACAGCCTGGACGAGACCCTGCGCCGGCTCGCTGCGGGCGAGGTCGTGCCCGTGGACGCCGACGACTTCGCCGGCTGGAGCGCGGCCTTCACGCTGGTCGACACCGTGCGCTCGGCCATGGGCGGCGACAAGCAGCTGCTGCGCTGGACGCCGCCCGGCGCGCGGAAGCTGGGCTGGCTGCTGGTCGAGGAACCCGATCCCGGCCTGCTGGCCGTGCGCCCGCTGAAGACCGAGAAGGAGGCCCGCGCGCTCATCGCCGAGCGCCTGGCCGCCTACGAGCGCATGTGGGACGGCTGAGGCGGCTGCCGGGTGGACTACTGGAACTGACCGGAGGTCGGTGACGTGAGCACGGTGAAGACGGGACTCGACAGGATGGTCGAGCAGGGCTTCGCGCCCCTGCGCGGGCGGCGCCTGGGCCTGGTCATGCATCCGGCCAGCCGCGACCGGCACCTGCGCCGCGGCTGGCGCCTGTGCCACCAGTCGCCGCTGACCGACGTGCGCGCCCTGTTCGGCCCGCAGCACGGCTTCCTGGGCCAGACCCAGGACAACATGATCGAGTGGCAGGGCTTCACCGACCGCGCCACCGGCCTGCCCGTGCACTCGCTGTACGGCGAGGTGCGCAAGCCCACGCCGGAGATGCTCGCGGACGTCGACACCCTGGTGATCGACCTGCAGGACGTGGGCGCCCGCTACTACACCTTCATCTGGACCCTGTACCTGTGCATGGAGGCCTGCGCCGAGCTGGGCAAGAGCGTGGTCGTGCTCGACCGGCCCAACCCCATCGGCGGCGTCGAGCTCGAGGGCCCGGTGCTCGATCCCGCCTACAGCTCGTTCGTGGGCCTGGCGCCCGTACCGGTGCGCCACGGCCTGACCAGCGGCGAGCTGGCCCTGTTCTTCCGGCACTGGCGCGGCTGGAAGCTCGACCTCGAGGTCGTGTGGATGGACGGCTGGCGCCGCGCCATGGACTTCGAGGCCACCGGCCTGCCCTGGGTGCTGCCCTCGCCCAACATGCCCACCGTCGACACCGCGTTCGTGTACCCGGGGGGCTGCCTGCTCGAGGCCACCAACCTGTCCGAGGGCCGCGGCACCACGCGACCGTTCGAGATCTTCGGCGCGCCGTGGGTCGACGCCGACACCCTGGTGGGCCTGTTGCGCGACTGGAAGCTGCCGGGCCTGAAGTGGCGCCCGCTGGACTTCGAGCCCACCTTCCACAAGCACGCGAACCAGGTCTGCGGCGGCGTGCAGGTGCACGTCACCGACCGCAAGGCGTTCCGGCCGCTGCTGACCTACACCGCGGCCATCGCCGCCATCCGCGAGCTCTGGCCCGAACGCTTCGCCTGGAAAGAGCCGCCCTACGAGTACGAGACCGTCAAGCTGCCCATCGACATCCTGGCCGGCGGTCCCGAGTGGCGCACGATGATCGAGGAGGGCCGCCGCCCCTGGTCGATGGCCGAGGTCTGGCGCGACGCCTGCGACGCCTTCGACGCCGACTGCGGCGAGTTCCGCCACTATGACTGACGGCGGGGTGCGCGGCTTCATCCTGGCCGCGGGCTACGGCACGCGCCTGGCGCCGGTCAGCGACCACCTGCCCAAGCCGCTGCTGCCCGTGCCGGGCGGCACGGTGCTCGACCGCGCGGCCGACGCGCTGCTGGCGGGCGGCTGCAGCCGGATCGGCGTGAACACGCACCACCTGCCCGACCTGGTGGCGGCCCACGTGCGCGCGCGGCCCGACGCCGACCGCTTCACCCTGTTCCACGAGCCCGCCATCCTGGGCACCGGCGGCGCGCTGGACCATGCCCGCGCCTTCCTGCAGGACGCCGCGACCATCCTGCTGCACAACGGCGACGTGCTGGCCGACGTCGACGTGGCTGCGCTGCTGCGCGAGCACCGGCGCACCGGGGCGCTGGCCACGCTGGTGCTGGTGGATTGGCCCGCGGTCAACTCGATGCGCCTGGACGACGACGGCGCCGTGCTGGCCATCGCCGACGGACCGGCGCCCTGCGGCCGCGGCCGGGCGCTGACCTACGCCGGCATCGCGGCGCTCGATCCGGCCCTGCTCGCGGACATCGGCCCGGGCTTCTCGTCGCTGATCCCGCCGCTGGTCCGGGCCATCGCCGGCCGGCCGGGCGCGGTGCGCGGCTGGGCGCCGGCCGATGCGGGCTGGACCGACCTGGGCACGCTGCCGCGCTACCTGGCCACGGTGGGCGACGCGGGCCCGCTCGACGGCGGCCAGGCGCAGCTGGTGCCCATCACCGGCCAGGGCTCGGACCGCCGCTTCTGGCGGCTGCAGGCGCCGGGCTGGTCGGCCGTGGCCATGCAGGGGCCGCCCGACGATCCCGAGTTCGCCCGCGGCGCGGCCATCATGCGCTTCCTGCACGGCGCGGGCCTGGGCGCGGCCGCGGTGCTCGCGGTGCACGACGACGGCCGCACGCTGCTGGCCGAGGACCTGGGCGACCAGAGCCTGCACGCGCGGGCGCAGTCGCCCGACCGCGCTGCGGCCTACGCCGCGGTCATCGACCACCTGGTGCGCCTGCAGGCGGCCACCGACGACGCGCGTGCGCAGTGTCCCGAGGCTGTCGACCGCTGCCTCGACCAGGCCATGCTGGCCTGGGAGACGGGTTACTTCAGCGCCGCGTTCCTGGGCCGCCACGGCGGCCTGCCCGAGGCCGAACTCGCGGCCCTCGCGCCGGGCTTCGCGGCCCTGAACGCGCACGTCGCCGCCCAGCCGCGGGTGCTGCTGCACCGCGACTTCCAGTCCACCAACATCCTGCTGCACGAGGGACGCGTGCGCCTGGTCGACGTGCAGGGCATGCGCCTGGGCCCGCTGGGGTACGACGCGGCGTCGCTGCTGTGGGATCCCTACGTCGACCTGTCGGACGCCGAGCGCGACGCGCTGCTGGCGCGCTTCTCCGCCGCCGTCGCGCCGCGCCATGGTGTCAGCGTCGACGAGGCCGCCGCCGCGGTGCTGGCCGCCGGGCTGCAGCGGGTCATGCAGGCGCTGGGCGCCTTCGGCTTCCTGGGCCACGCCAAGGGCAAGACCGCGTTCCTCGTCCACATCCCGCGGGGGCTGGCCAACCTGCGCGACCTGCTGGCGCGCAACCGCCGGGCGGGCGGGCCGGTGCTGCCCGAGCTCGAGGCCGTGCTGCAGCGGCTGCCCGCCGGAGCGTAGCGGTCGCCGACGGGCGGACCTATCCTGTCGGGCATG
Source organism: Candidatus Krumholzibacteriia bacterium (assembly GCA_035399525.1). Lineage (GTDB taxonomy): Bacteria > Krumholzibacteriota > Krumholzibacteriia > LZORAL124-64-63 > LZORAL124-64-63 > JACZKN01. The sequence continues at coordinate 5,574 of DAOPJF010000191.1, forward strand.
TCCAACCTCAAGCGAATCAGCCTGTTCATCCTGCTCCTGG
>DAOPJF010000192.1:0-5590 GCA_035399525.1 Candidatus Krumholzibacteriia bacterium
GGCCAGGCGGCCCACGATGGGACCGGTGCGCTCGGCGATGCCCGCCTCGGGCACGCCCGCGTCGGCGACGGCGAAGCGCAGGGTCCAGGCGTGGTCGCCCACCGGCAGCGATCCGGCGTAGCGGTAGAGCACGCCGCCGTCCTTGGCCGCCACCGCCTGCATGGCGTGGGGCGTGCCGTCGATGACGACGTCGTGCACCGTGGGCTCGTCGGCGTACACGTAGGTGACGTCCCACGTGTAGGTGGTGGCCGCCGTGCCGCCCTGGATGTCCAGGCGCGGATCGACCAGCAGGATGCCCTCTCCCGGCGCAGCCGACGCGTCGTTGGACAGGGCGCCCAGGTTGCCCGCCGCGTCGCGCAGGCGCACGGCGAAGTGGGGCACCGGATCGGCGGCCAGGCCGTCGACCACGAACTCCTGCAGCGTGCCCGGGGTCGCCGGCAGCGGCGCGCCCGGCACGGGGGTGGCGGCCTCCCACGCGGCCGCGTCGGTGATGGCGACGTCGGCGCGGCGCACCTCGACGGCCGCAGCCGTGCCCTCGAAGCGGTCGTCACCGGTGGCGTGCCAGGTCAGGCGCACGGCGCCTGCGCCCCAGGGCGCGGCCTCGAGGCTGGTCACCGCCGCCGGGGCGGTGGCGTCGGCGAAGGGACGGTCGCCCTGCAGGACGATCAGGCCCTCGTCCCGGTCCACCACCAGCAGGAGGCCCTCGCGCGAGAAGCACAGGTCCATGGCGTAGTCGGTGATGACGCGGCCCAGGAACACGGGGTGGGCCGGATCGCGCACGTCGACGAAGTGCACGCCCGAGCCCTGCGCCGCCAGCACCGCCAGGCCGTCGCGCACGGCGATGGCGCGGCAGGTGCCCTCCAGGGGCAGTTCGGCCAGGTGCACCGGCGTTGCGCCCGCGTCGATGCGGAACACCGCCAGGCCCGCGGCGCCGTCGGCGATGAACGCGCAGTCGCCCTCCAGGTCGATGTCCAGGGCGTCGCCCGGGCTGTCGCACCACGAGGCCAGGTTCACGGCGTTCAGGTCGAGGATGCGCAGGTCGAGCACCGCCAGGCCCATCTCGTCGTCGGCCACGTAGCCCCAGCCGTCGCGCACGACGATGCCCTCGGCATACCCGTTGGTGCCCACGAACACGCCGTTGTAGGCCAGGATGCCCGGCTGCGCCGGCAGCGACTCGAACACGCGCACGCCCTTCCAGCTCTCGGCCAGGTAGGCGACGAACGGGGCCTCGGGGTCGTCGGGCTGGTCGACGTAGACGCGGTTGCCGAACACTGCCGTGGTGCTGGTGTTGAACGAGGTCATGGCCGACGGGTCGGTCACGTCGTAGGTGGTGATGCCCTCGGTGCCCTCGACCACCAGCGCGACGTCCTGCAGCACGTGGCCGACGAAGGTGCGTGCGACTGCCACGCTCTCGGAGTACTTGAGGGTGTTGACCGTCTGCAGCAGCACCGGGTGCGCCGGGTCGCTGAAGTCGATGGCGTGCAGGCCCGCCTGCCCGCCGGCGACGAAGGCGGTGCGCTCGATGGAGGCGACGTCCTCGTTCTGGCTGGGCAGGGCCACGCGGCCGACCCGGAAGAAGGGCGCTCCCGGCACCTCGTACAGGTCCTGCTGGGCGCAGCCCCCGGACAGCAGCAGCATCGCCCCCGCCATCAGGGCGGGCAGCCGGCGCACAGGGTTCGTTCGCGGACGCATGGTCTCTCCTCAGAAGCGGTACGTCAGGTCGATCCAGTAGAGCCACTGGACGTAGGCCTTGTCCGTCGCCAGGTCGCCCTCCCAGGGCGACTCGACGGTGCGCTCGGTGCGGCGCGTGGCCACCGCGGCCGTGACGGATCGCGAGATGCGGCGCCTGGCCTCGAAGCTCCACTTGGTGAACATGTCCCGGCGACCCACGTGGTACGGGTCCTCCACCAGGGTCTTGTCCGTCGTGTAGTAGTAGTCCATGTACAGGAACGTCAGGTCGATGCGGTCGATGGCCGGGCGCAGGGCGGGCCAGCGGATCTGCATCTCGGCGCGGTACAGGTCGCGCACGTAGGACGGGTCGCTGTTGTCCGACGTGGCGATGGTCTCGCCGACCTCGTCGACGCCCCGCCCGTTGCCGTCCTCGTAGCTGTAGCCCACGTCCACGCTGAAGATGCGCGAGATGTCCCAGCCCAGCCCCCAGCGCAGCTCCCGGGCCTCGATGTCGTTCTCCATGAACGGCTGGTTGTAGTAGCGGTAGTTGCGCTCGTAGATGAGCTGTCCCGCCAGCGAGCGCGAGATCTTCTGGCGCCAGGTCAGGTTCCAGATGTTGCGCTGGAAGCGGAACTCCTCCCAGGCCAGCGGCGTGTCGGGATCGACGTACGGCGGCCGGTCGGACAGGTGCCGGATGTACTGCTCGGGCGCCGTGTGCAGGTACAGCTCGAGGCTGCGGTCGCGCCCGAAGTACTGGCGCAGGAAGAAGTCGAAGTCGGTGTTGGTCTTGATGGCGTTGTGGGTGTAGGTCCACCGCTTGACCCTGCCGCGGAGGCGGGTCTCGCCGAACGACACCAGGTCGCGCCGCGCCTCGAGCTCGAGACTCGTGGCGACGACCAGGTCGTCGGTGGTCTCGTGGCCGAACTTCCAGGGGTAGCTGCCCGACTCGAAGGCGTCGATGTCGTCGGGGCTCGCGGCCAGGATGTTGTCGTTGTAGATGAACTCGACCGACGCCGAACCGCCCAGGCGCCACGAGGGCCCGGCGCCCTGCGCGCCGCCGGCCGCCGCCGCGCCGGGCAGCGGCGGGCCGTCCCAGGTGAGCGCCACCAGCAGGTCGGGCGCCGCCGTCAGCTCAAGGCGATGCGCGCCCGCGGGCACGTCCACCGAGAAGCGCCGGCCGCCGCTGGGCACGCCCGGGCGGTCGTCGCTCCAGGCCGAGCTGCGCGAGGGGGCGAACGTGAAGTCCAGCGCCAGCGGCTCGGCAGCGATGCCGGCCACGCTGAGCACGCCGGGCGCCGGCGCGGCGTCGGGCCCCGACAGGGCCATGCGCGCGAAGCCGGTCAGGGCGCCGGGCCCCACGACGTCGATCACCAGGGGCGCCTGGCCCACGTCGTAGTACAGGGTGCCGTTGTCGCCGATGGGCGTGGCCGTCACCGCGCCCGCCGGCACCACCGTCTCGCGCGCGGCCGACGGTCCCGCCGCCAGCAGGACCAGCACGAGGGCCGCGCGGCCGAGGATGCGCAGGCGTCCGGTCACGAACCGTTCTCCAGATCGGCCCGCGGGATCTGCAGCTGGATGGCCATGCCGCAGGTCTCGGGCCTGAGGCAGCGCAGCTCGATGCGATGCCGCCCCGCGGGCACCCCGATGCGCAGCTTCTGCCGGGTGCCGGGCACCAGGTCGGGGCGCTCGACCCAGAGTGCGCTGGTGAGCTTCTCGGCCGTCAGGTGGTGCGTGCGCACCTCGCCGCCGTCGGTCACGACCTCGACGGCATAGGGCTGCACGCCGGTCATGGTCTGGTCGAAGTCCAGGCGGGTGTACACCTGGAGGGTGGTGGGCCCGGTGATGTCCAGCACCACGGGCTGCGCGCCGTCGGCGCGGTAGTAGGTGCTCTGGCTGCCGCTCTCGAACTGCAGGGTCGCCACCTGGGCGTAGGCCGCCGGCGTCAGCGGCACCTGGCCCGTGCGGCGGCGCTTCGACTCGCCGAACAGGCGCCCCGCCACGCGGCCTTCGGCGCAGCGCGCGGCGACCTCGATGCGGTGCCGCCCGGGCCCCACGTCGATGTAGGTGCGCCTGAGGCCGCTGACGTCCTCGTCGCCGGCGCAGGCGGTCGTGTGGTCCGAGGGGTCGGCGCGGTGGCTGCGCTCCTGGTTCGGCTCGCCGTCGACGGTGACAGTCACGGTGTAGGCCGAGTTCCCGGCCCCGCCCACCAGCCGGGTGATGAGCTTGCAGCGCCGCGGCCCCACGACCTCGAAGGCCGCCGGCGATTCGGCCGAGAGGACGGCGTACTCGAGCTTCTCGCCTTCGCTCTGCAGGCACACGGTGCCCGGCGTGCGCGCCGGCTCGACCGAGCGCCACGAGGTGGCCGCGCGCGCCGGCGCCGCCGCCAGCAGCAGCGCCAGGGCCAGCGCCGCCGCGGCCGCGCCGGGCCGCCGCGTCAGGCGGTCGAACAGGCCCGACCGGACCTCGGGCGCCAGCACCAGCAGGCAGATCAGCCCGTAGACCAGCAGCACCGCCAGGGCCAGCGGGAAGCGGTACATGTCGCGCTCGAACAGCGTGCTCTCGCCGGGCAGGGGCAGGTAGTCCGGCGCCACGGGCATGCCGTGCTCGCGGGCGAGCTCGGCGATGTTCAGCAGGTGGATCACCGGTACGCCCTGCTCGGAGAACAGCACGAGGTTGCCCTTGCGCGCCCAGTTGTGCTCGCCCAGGTCGAAGCTGAGGCCCGCCGGCAGCAGCAGGCGGTTGTGCGAGCTGCCGATGCTGGCCACGCCGCCGCCGATGTTCACGAACAGCCTGTAGGGCTTGCCGCCCGCGGCGCCCGCGTAGAAGTCCATGCGCCGGGCGATGGCATCCTCGATGTTCCCCGAGTGCAGCAGCGGCACGCCGTTGCGCGCGGCGGCGGCCTCGATCAGCCGCCGTCCCTCGGGACTGAGGCCCCGCCCCATGTCGTTGCCGCCGCCGAAGGTCGCCGCGGCGCTGCGCGTGGCGAAGATGCCCTGGTCGGCGAACAGCGTCTCCATGTCCAGCCAGGTGAAGGCCGGATCGTTGGCGCCCCACATGGACGCGCCGATGGAGGTGATGACCACGGGCTTGAGCCCCATGGCCTCGAGCGCCGCGTACAGGCAGATGTTCAGCCCCGGGAACGAGCCCGACACCGAGACCGCCACCGGATCGCCGCGCTGCAGCCCCGCCTGCCGGCAGTACTGCACGATCAGCCCGGCGAAGTTCGGGTTCAGGCTGGTCAGCTTCGCCTCGAGCTCGCCGCGCGCGTTGGTGATGAGGCTGAACTCGGGGCCGATCAGGCCGGTGCCCGCCGGGTCGTTCACCAGGTCGATGCGGCCGTCCTCGAGGCTGCGGTGCGCGCGCACCGCGGCGAAGGCGTCGGCCGCGCGGTTCGCCGCCGCCATCTTCACGTCGTAGTCGCGCTGCCGCACCGGCGCGCGCGTCTGCTCGAGCAGCGCCTGCAGCAGCAGGGCCGCGACCGCCAGCGCCATCAGGATGAAGCGCCGCCGTCTATCCAATCGCCAGCTCAATGAGCCTCCCCCCATGGGCCACGACCAGCCCCAACCGCACCAGGAACGCCGCCATCAGCATCGTGCACAGGGTCTCGACCACGCCCTGCCGCACCATCCAGTAGGCGATCAGGCCCGGGATGACGTAGCCGATGGACTGCAGCAGCGCCACGTCCACGCCCAGGCCCGCGGCCGCGTTGAACACCAGCAGGTAGCGCGTCAGGTAGCCGAACAGGTACCCCGCCAGCACGCAGAAGACCATCGTGCGCCGCCCGTACAGCAGCACCACGCGCCCCACGCCCTTGACGCTGGCGAAGGTGACCAGGGCCACCAGGATCGTGCTGAGCACGCGCAGCGGCTGGTCGAGGTACAGGGCGATGTAGCCCGGCACCACGAGGCCACCCGCGGCC
>DAOPJF010000193.1:0-5586 GCA_035399525.1 Candidatus Krumholzibacteriia bacterium
CGGGCGCGCACCGAGTTCGGTCTGGCGTCGCTGCTGCGGCCCCGCAAGGTGTCCGAGTTCCGCGACGCCGAGATGCTGCGCCAGTACCTGGTGACGGCCATCGACCGCTTCCGCACCGAGAGCCAGCGCGGCATCGTGGCCGACTTCTCGCGCCGCCACTACGACGGCAGCAGCAAGTTCCTGCGCATCGGCGGCGGCTCGCTGGGCGGCAAGGGCCGCGGCCTGGCCTTCATGAACTCGGTGTTGCACCGCTACGGCGTGACCGACCGGTTCCCCGGCGTGGTCATCCAGGTGCCGCCCACGGCCGTGGTGGGCACCGACGTGTTCGACGCCTTCATGGTCGAGTCGGGCCTGCGCGAGTTCGCCCTGTCGGACGTGGACGACGACGAGGTCAACGAGCGCTTCCTGGCGGCCAAGCTGCCCGAGGCGATCTACGCCGACCTGGAGGCCTTCCTGGACCAGGTGCGCTACCCGTTGGCCGTGCGCTCGAGCAGCCTGCTGGAGGACAGCCAGTTCCAGCCCTTCGCCGGCGTGTACGCCACCTACATGCTGCCCAACAGCCACGACGACCTGCGCGTGCGGCTGGACCAGCTGTGCGACGCCATCAAGCTCGTCTACGCCTCGTCGTACTCGCGGGGGGCCAAGAGCTACATCGACGCCACCGGCAACCGCATCGAGGAAGAGAAGATGGCCGTCATCATCCAGCAGGTGGTGGGCCAGCGGTACGAGAACTACGACTACCCGCACTTCGCGGGGGTGGCGCACTCGACCAACTTCTACCCGGCCGAGGGCATGCTGCCCGAGGAGGGCGTGGCCACGGTGGCGCTGGGGCTCGGGCGCACGGTGGCCGAGGGCGGCAAGTCGCTGCGCTTCAGCCCGGCCCACCCGACGGTGCTGCCGCAGTTCGCCACCACGCGCGACTGGCTGGAGAACTCGCAGCGGAAGTTCTTCGCCGTGGACGTGGGCGATCCCGACCGCTACCCCGCGCCGCGGGACGACTACAACCTGGCCGAGCTCGAGCTGGACGCGGCCGAGCGGCACGGCACCCTCGAGCCGGTGGGCTCGGTCTACTCGCCGCAGAACGACGCCATCTACGACGGCATCCACCGGCCGGGCGCGCGGCTGGTGTCGTTCGCGCACGTGCTCAAGTCGGGCATCTTCCCGCTGGCGGACATCCTGAAGCTGCTGCTCGAGCTGGGCCGCCGCACCATGAGCGCCGAGGTGGAGATCGAGTTCGCCGTCGTGCTGGGCCAGGGGCCCGGGCAGCCGCACCAGTTCGGCTTCCTGCAGATCCGGCCGCTGGCCGCGGGCTACGAGGCGCCGGACATCCCCGAGGATCTGCTGACGGCCCAGGACGCGGTGGTGCACACCGATGTCGCCCTGGGCAACGGCCGCATGACCTGCATCCACGACGTGCTGGTGGTGCCGCCCGAGCTGTTCGACCGGGGGCGCACGCGGGAGATCGCCGAGGAGATCGGGCGCATCAACCGCGAGTTCGCGACTGCCGAGCGGCCCTACCTGCTGGTGGGGCCGGGGCGCTGGGGCTCGGCCGACCGCTGGCTGGGCATCCCCGTGCGCTGGGACCAGATCTCCGGGGCGCAGGTCATCGTCGAGACCGACCTGGACGACTTCAAGGTCACGCCCAGCCAGGGCTCGCACTTCTTCCAGAACCTGACCAACTTCCAGGTGGGCTACCTGACGGTCAACCGCGTGCAGGGCAGCGGCTGGGTCGACTGGGAGTGGTTCGCGGGCCAGCCGTCCGAAGCGGTGGGAGAGTTCGTGCGGCACATCGCGCTGCCCGAGCCGCTGACGGTGCTGATCGACGGGCGCAGCCGGCGCGGGGTCATCCTCAGGCCGGGCTCGGACGCTGCGCAGCAGGCGCAGGGTCTGGATTAGGCGGGGTCGCCCGGCCCGGCACGGGGCCGGACCGGGCGTCGGGCGTGCGGTCAGACCAGCTGCATGAGGCGGCGCAGGCGGCGCTTCTGTCGGTGGATCAGCCGGCGCTGCTTCTTCAGTTCCCGGTGGTCGCCCGCGGCCAGGGCCTCGGCCCGCTTGACCTTCATCTGGCGGATGGCCGCCTTGATGCGGCGCTTGCCCAGCCCGGCGGCGATGTGCTTGTGGGGCTTCTCGATCCCCAGGTGGCCGGCCAGGAGGTCCACCAGGTCCTCCTTCTTCATGCCGATCACGCCCTTCACGTCGGGCAGCTTCTCCTTGACCATCTCCCTGAGGTCCGCGACCCGGGTCTTCTGCAGATCGTGGTAGTCCATGCAGCGCCTCCCTAGGTGGTTGGTTCGGTGGGTTTCGGTCCGTCCGGTACCGTACCACGGCCGGGGGCGGCGGGGCAACCCGGCCCCGGGAAGGAGCCGCCCGAAGTCCCGCCGCAAGGGTGTTAATTCGCCAACAAATCGCGTGGGGCGGACCGAAAATTCTTGCGCCGGGTACGGCCGGAATCCATCGTTTTCCGCGAGACACAGCGCCGGCGGGACGCCGGCCGTCCGCGACGAGAAACGTACGATCGCAAGGAGTTGCAGGCCATGGCGCAGAACGTCGAGTCCTTCCTCGAGGGAGTGGTCGCCAAGAACCCCGCCGAGCCCGAGTTCCACCAGGCGGTGCACGAGGTGGTCGAGTCGGTGTGGCCCGTGATCGAGAAGCGGCCCGAGTACCGCAAGGCCAAGATCCTCGAGCGCATGGTCGAGCCCGAGCGGGTCATCTCCTTCCGCGTGCCCTGGGTCGACGACAAGGGCGAGGTCCAGGTCAACCGCGGCTTCCGCATCGAGATGAACAGCGCGCTGGGGCCCTACAAGGGCGGCCTGCGCTTCCATCCGAGCGTGAACCAGGGCATCCTGAAGTTCCTGGCCTTCGAGCAGACCTTCAAGAACAGCCTGACCACGCTGCCCATGGGCGGCGGCAAGGGCGGCAGCGACTTCGATCCGCGCGGCAAGAGCGACATGGAAGTGATGCGCTTCTGCCAGGCCTTCATGAGCGAGCTGTTCCGCTACATCGGCCCGAACACCGACGTGCCCGCCGGCGACATCGGCGTGGGCGGCCGCGAGATCGGCTACCTGTTCGGCCAGTACAAGAAGCTGCGCAACGAGTTCACCGGCGTCCTGACGGGCAAGGGCCTGAACTGGGGCGGTTCGCTGATGCGTCCGGAGGCCACCGGCTACGGCACGGCCTACTTCGCCGAGCAGATGCTGGCGACCCGGAACATGAGCTTCGAGGGCAAGACCATCACCATCTCGGGCTACGGCAACGTGGGCACCTTCTTCATCGAGAAGGCCAACGAGCTCGGCGGCAAGGTCGTGACCATCGGTGACGAGTACGGCTACGTGCACGACGCCGACGGCATCAAGGGCGAGAAGCTGGCCTTCCTGATGGACCTGTGGACGGTGCACCGCAAGCCGGCCAAGGAGTACGCCGACAGGTTCGGCTGCGAGTGGGTCGCCGGGAAGCGCCCGTGGGAGGTGCCCTGCGACATCGCCGTGCCGACGGCCTGCGAGAACGAGATCCGCAAGGACGACGCCCAGACCCTGGTCAAGAACGGCTGCAAGTGCGTCGCCGAGGCGGCCAACATGCCGTGCACGGCCGAGGCCGTGTCGATCTTCCACGAGGCCAAGCTGCTGCACGCTCCCGCCAAGGCGGCCAACGCCGGCGGCGTGGCCACCAGCGGCCTGGAGATGAGCCAGAACAGCCTGCGCCTGAGCTGGAGCCGCGAGGAAGTGGACCAGCGCCTGCGCCGGATCATGACGAGCATCCACACCTCCTGCCTCGAGGCGGCCGCGGCCTTCGGGACCCCCGGCAACTACGACGCGGGCGCCAACATCGCCGGCTTCCTGAAGGTTGCCGACGCGATGATGGACCAGGGCCTGGTCTAGGCCGGGTGCCGGAACCGGACGGGACGGGGCGGCCGGAGCCGCCCCGTCCGCTTTTTCGGGGCTGGCTCGCTTGACACCGCCGGGCGATTGCGTCTAAATTCCGGCGCCTCAGGGCGGTGGCGCCGCGCGCGGCCGCCCGGCGTCCGCGGCCGGCCGATTCCGTCGCGCCGGGCCATGGTGCCCACCCAGGAGGAATGAACTGCAATGGCACCCCGCAAGGACTTCGAGCCCGAAGAGCGCAAGCAGCCCAGCAAGCGCAACTGGCAGCGCCGGCCCGAACGGTCCGACGAGCAGCCCACGCGCGACAAGCGCCCGGCCCGGCCCAAGCGCCCCGACGAAGTCGTCTGGGACTGGGAGGATGACGACGCCGAACCCGACGACGCCGAGCTCGACATCGAGGGCGGCGACGACGACGATGATCAGGACGACGTGGTCTGGGACGACGACGATCGTTGATGCCGCGGCCCGCGCCGCAGAAAGACGACACCATGCGACTGCACGACAACCCCGGCGCTTTCGGCGGACTGCCGGAAGCGCCTGACTTCGCGTCTGCGCGCTTCGCCGTGCTGCCGGTGCCCTACGAAGGCACCGTCACCTGGCTCAAGGGCACGGCCCTGGGCCCGGACGCCATCCTGGCGGCGTCGGCCAACATGGAGCTGTACGACATCGAGACGGGCACCGAGCCCTGGACCCACGGCATCGTGACCATGGCGCCGGTCGAGGCCGCGCCGACGGCCGAGGAGATGGTCAAGCGGATCGAGGCGGCGGCCGCGCCCCTGTACGAGGCCGGCAAGGCCGTCGTCGGCCTGGGCGGCGAGCACTCGGTGACCGCCGGGCTGGTGGACGCCGCGCGGGCGAAGTACCCGAACGTGACGGTGCTGCAGCTGGATGCCCACGCGGACACCCGCGAAAGCTACGAGGGCACGCCCTTCAACCACGCCTGCGTGATGGCGCGCGTGCGCGAGCACTGCGACATTGTGCAGGTGGGCATCCGCAGCATGGACGCGTCCGAGGCGGCGGCCATCCGCCGCTCGCGCATCCACTACGCCCACGAGATCAGCGACATCCCGGCCCTGGCCGAGGCGGTGCTCGAGCGCCTGGGCGACCAGGTCTACATCACGGTGGACCTGGACGTGCTCGATCCCTCGGAGATGCCGTCGACCGGCACGCCCGAGCCCGGCGGCCTGCGCTACCGGCAGGTCATCGACCTGCTGCGCGAGGTCTGCCGCTGGCGCCAGGTGGTCGGCTTCGACATCGTCGAGCTGATGCCCAACGAGAACAACCGCGCCCCGGATTTCCTGGCGGCGCGCATGGCCTACCAGATCATGGCCTACATGACGGCCTTCGCCGAGGAGTGACAGAGGAAGGATGAGCGCAATGGACAAGAAGACCCTGCTGAAGGACGTGGTGAAGCACGTCGACATCACGTCGTTCGACGCGCGGCCGATCATCGGCGCGTACTCGGACATGGCCTTCCAGGCCCGCAACCTGGGCCGGGCCGCGCACATCCTGGACATGATGCTCGCGGACAAGGACTGCGCGGTGATCATGACCCTGGCCGGATCGCTGATCAGCGCCGGCCTGAAGGACGCCATCGCCCTGGCGGTGGAGAACAACCTGGTGGACGCCATCGTCTCGACCGGCGCCAACATCGTGGACCAGGACTTCTTCGAGGCCCTGGGCTTCCGCCACTACAAGGGCAGCCCCGAGC
>DAOPJF010000194.1:0-5563 GCA_035399525.1 Candidatus Krumholzibacteriia bacterium
TGCCCCGCCGCGAGGGCGTCGTCCTCGGAAAGGAAATGATGGGCGACCGAGGCGATGTGGTGCCGTCGCCGGGGTCCCTCGGGAGGCCGGCGTCCTTCGTCGTTCATGCTGTGCGCTCCCGGCCGGCGGCCCTCAACCCACGACGCAGAGACTGTTGACGCCGCCGAACTCGTTCGGCGCCGACTTGCTGTTGTGCGGGTCCGGCAGCCAGGCCCCGTCGACGATGAAGCGGTACTCGTACTTGCCGGGCTCGAGCGCCAGGTGGGCCTCCCAGATGCCGTCCTCGCGCCGCGACAGCGGCAGGCCCTTGGCGGACCAGTCGCAGAAGGTCCCGGTGATGCGCACGGCCTTCGCCCGCGGGAAGTCCGCCTCGAAGCGCACGCCGGCCTGGGTGGCCTGCGGCCCGTGCAGCAGCGCGGTCCAGTGGTCCACCGCCGTGACGGTGACGTCCACCTCCTCGGCGATGATCTCGCGCGCGAGGCAGCGGAAATCGACCGCGCCCCGCGACTCCTGGTCCAGCTGCACCACGGGCACGCCCGCGCCCGCGGCCTCCCGGAACCGCACCGTGTGGTGGATGATGGTGTCCAGCAGCTCGGCCTCGTACTGCGTGTCCAGCTCGGACATGAGCGTGCGCACGAACCGCGGCCGCGTGTCGAAGGCCGACATGAGCACGCGCGGCACCACGTCGTGGCCCCGCTTCTCGCGCAGCACGGCCAGGGTCTCGTGCATCTTGCGCGCGGCCTGCAGGCTGTAGATGCTCGGATCGACGGGGATGATGACCTCGCCGCAGGCCAGCAGCGCGTTGAACGTCAGCAGGCTGACCGAGGGCGGGCAGTCGATCAGGACGTAGTCGTAGGGCATGGCGCTGCGCCGCAGGTTGTCCCTGAGGCGGCGCTCCTTCTCCGTCTCGCGGGCCAGGGCCTGCTCGACGGCGGCCAGCTCGACGCCGGCCGGAACCAGGTGCAGGTTCTCGCCCGCCTCCAGGAAGGCGTCCTCCACCAGGATGTCGCTGGTCAGGTAGAGATCGTACGCGCTCAGGGAGAAATCCCGTTCGCGGAAGCCGAAGGCAAGGGTCGCATGCCCCTGGGGGTCGTTGTCGATCAGCAGCACCCGCTTGCCGTTCATCGCGAGCGCCGCGGCCAGGTTGGTGGCCGTCGTGGTCTTGCCGCAGCCGCCCTTCTGGTTCGCGAGGGCGATCACTCTCATCTTCGAATCCTTTCGACGATGGCAAACCACCCGCGCCGGACGTCCCGTGTCCGGCGGCCGGATCTATGTCGAAAGGCGCTTCGGAATCCCCCGACCCCGGCTCCTTGGTGGCCGGAGCATACCGTCCGCCGTCCGCCTGTCAACGAAAAATAATGATCGCTTTAGTCCCCGCGCCCCCCGGCCAGCTTCAGCCAGGCCAGGGTGAACAGGATCCCGAACACCGCGCCGCCCAGCACCTCGGCCCAGGTGTGGCCCACGAGTTCGCGCAGCCGGCGGCGGTCGGGCCGGTCGCCGGCCAGCGCCCGGTCCATCAGCTCGTTGAGCACCTGGGCCTGGTGCCCCAGTTCCTGCCGCAGCCCCGTGGCCTCGAACATCACGAACAGGCCGAACACCACCACCAGGCTGCCCAGGGTCGAGTTCCAGCCCTCGCGCCGGCCCACCAGCAGGGCCAACGAGGCCACCGTCGCGGTGTGCGAGCTGGGCATGCCCCCGTTGGTGAAGAACAGCTCGGGTCGCCAGCGGCGCCGCAAGACGGCCTCCACCAGCACCTTGGCGGCCTGGGCCGCCAGCCCCGCCACGAGGGCGATGACCCCCGGATTTCCCATGGACCCTCCCCGGCGCCGGCTGCGGACCGGCGCTCACCCGCCTGAATCTGGCAGGTCCGGCCCTCCCGGGCAACGCCGGACTTGTGCAATCCCCCGTCTTGGGCCATCATAGGACGTCGTTTCCCGCGCCGGCCGGCCCACGGGCCCGGTCGCGCTCGCGTTTATCCGTCGCACGGCATGCCGACGCTGCCAGAGGATGTCCACGATGTTCAAGTTCATGCGTTCCCAGGCCAAGTTCATGTACTGGTTCATTGCCTTGACCTTCCTGGGCTTCGGCGCCCTGGGCGGCTTCGGCGGCAAGTTCGGCTGCGGCAAGGACGGCGGTCCCCGGATGGAGTCCGGCGTCGTGGGCTCGGTCAACGGCCACAAGCTGATGGCCCAGGACTACGACTACGCCGTCCGCAACCAGACCGCGGCCATGCGGCAGCAGGCCCCCAACGGCGAGCTGAACGCCAACCAGTACGCGACCGCCCGCGAACGCGCCTGGGACGCCATGGTCCGCCAGGCGCTGATGGACGAGGCCATCGCCAAGCGCGGCATCAAGGTCACCGACCAGGACGTGCTCGACGCGTTCCGCAACAACCCGCCGATGGAGCTGCTGAACGGCTACCGTGACGAAAACGGCAACATCGACATCCAGCGCTACTTCGCCGACCTGCAGAACCCCGAGGTGGACTGGAGCCGCGCCGAGGACTACGTGCGCAACGTCTACCTGCCGCAGCTGAAGTTCATGCAGGAGATCACCGCCGACGCCGTGGTGAGCGACGACGAGGTCCGCGAGGAATACGTCCGCCAGACCGGCCGCGCGGTCGCCGACTGGATGGGCCTGCCCTACGCCGACCTGAAGGACGGCTACGAGCCCTCCGACGCCGAGATCGAGGCCTGGTACGCCGCCCACACCGCCGACTACGAGCGGCCGGCCCGCGTCCGCGTCGAGGCCGTGCGCTTCGCCAAGGAGCCGAGCGACAAGGACTACGAGGACGTGCGCACGTTCATGAACGAGATCCGCGAGCAGATCGTGTCCGGTCGCAAGGACTTCGCCACTGCCGCCGCCGAGTACAGCGAGGACGGCACCGCCAAGGCCGGCGGCGACCTCGGCGTGTTCGACCGCAAGCGCATGGTCGACGCCTTCAGCGACGCCGCCTTCTCGCTGCCCGTGGGCGAGATCTCCGAGCCGGTCAAGACCCGCTTCGGCTACCACCTGATCGAGGTGCTCGAGCAGATCAGGAACAAGGACACCGGCGAGGTCGACCAGGTGCACGCCCGCCACATCCTGCTGCGCGTGACCGCCGGTCCCGAGACGCTCGACCTGCTGCGCGAGCACGCCGACCAGTTCCGCGGCCGCGTCGATGGCGGCAACTTCGCCTCGACCGCGTCGGCCGAGGGCCTGGACCTGGTGGCGGCCGATCCGTTCATCCAGGGCCGCGACATCCCGGCGCTGCCGATGACGCTCGCCGGCAGCAACTGGGCCTTCGCGGCCAAGGACGGCCAGGTCAGCCAGGTGTTCGAGAACGACCAGATGTTCTACGTCGTGCACAAGCTCGAGCAGCTGCCGGCGGCGCCGGCGCCGCTGGACGAGGTGCGCGGCCAGGTGGCGCTCGCGCTGCGCCAGGACCACAACCGGTCCGCCGTTCGCGCGATGCTGTCGCCCGCCGTCGGCGAGGTGCAGATGGGCACCGCCATGGCGGTCGCCGCGGCCAACCACGGCCTGAAGACCGCCGTCACCGACACCTTCACCATCAACGGCAACGTGACCGACATCGGCTACGGCACGCCTTTCAACGCCGCCGCCATCAACGGCACCGTCGGCCAGGTGGTGCCCGAGGTCGAGACCCTGCGCGGCCTGTTCGCGCTGGTGCCGCTGTGGATCCAGCCCGTCGACGAGGCCGACTACGCCGCGCGCAAGGAAGGCATCCGCGCCGCGCTGCTGCAGCGCAAGCAGGGTGAGATGCTGGAGGCCTGGTTCACCCAGGCCCGCGAGTCGGCGAAGATCGTCGATCACCGCACGGCCATGGGCGCCTGACGCCCACGATCGCGCCGCGCACGAAAGAGCCCGGACCGCCTGGTCCGGGCTCTTCGCTTTCCGCCCCGGCCGACGGGACCCGCCGCTCAGTCGTCGCCGAACGGGTTGGGATTCTTCTTCCGCCGGAACGCCTGCAGGTCGTCGTCCATGCGCCGCAGCTTGTCCTGCTGATGCTGGTCGTGCTCGCCAGAGTCGAAGAGGTTGGCCATGCGGTCGCGCTCCTCGCGCTTGCGCCGGTCGAAGGCCTCGAGGTCCTCGGCGATGGCCGGGCCCGCCACCTCGGGAAGTTGCTCGACCGCCAGGTGGTCGCGCACCTCGGCGTGGGTCTCGAAGGCGCTGGTGACCAGGGCGACGGCGCCCAGGTCGGCCAGCTGGGTCAACTGCAGCCGCACGGCGCTCTCGGGCAGGTCCAGCAGATCGGCGACCTGTTCGGGCGTCGGCGGACGCTCGAGCTTGTGGGTCAGCACCCGCACTCCCGCCAGGAGCAGCAGCGCGTCCTTCCGGGACAATCCGCTCACGAGGCCTCCTTCGCCCGCGCCTGCCTGGCGCGGCGTTCCAGGCGTTCCAATCGCCTTGCGTCGCCTTCCTCGGCCGCATGGGCCAGGGCCCGGTGCGCATCCCCGAGCCGGTGCTCCCAGATCACCGCCGCCTCGCGGTGAAGCCACGTCGTGCCGGGCGCCGCCTCCAGCGCCCTCGCGATGAGATCCAGCGCACCGTGGTAGTCGCCGCTGCGCTTGAGCAGGCGCACCGCGTCGGCCACGAACCGCAGGTCGGTCGCGTCGGCCCCGCCTGCGGCGGCGGCCCGCATCCAGCCCCCGGCGGGCGCGTCGGCCCGGCGCTTCTCGCAGGCGCGCCCCAGGGCCCAGGCCAGACGCCAGTCCTCGGCGGGCCCGGCCGGAGGCGACCCGATCCGCCCCGCCGCCTCGAGCACCGCCAGCAGCGCGCGGGCCATGCCCTCCATGTCGCGCCGGTTGTGGGTGATCACGCGCCGCAGGGCCCCGTCGTCGCGGCCCGCCAGGAAATCGAACCAGGCCTGCGGGATCTGGTCGCCAGGAATGTCCCCCGGCCCCCGCCTGCGCCCGCACACCTCGGCCTCGATCGTCTGCTGGCGGCAGTCGGGCAGCGCGCGGCTCCACAGGCGCCGCGCAGGCACGAGCAGGTCCCATCCGGCCAGCTCGGCCAGCGGATCGTCCCGCCGGTTCAGCAGCGCCCGCGTCCTGAGCAGCGGCCAGTCGAACCCGGCGCCGTTGTAGGACACCACGACGCGCCGCCCGGCCGCCGCTCCGGCCACCGCCGCGAGCAGGGCCGGCTCGGCCCCCGGGCCCGGCAGGAACCGCTGCTCCACGTGCAATCCGTCGTCGGCCCACCACGCCAGCCCGACCAGGAAAGCCAACGTGCCGGTGCCGCCGGCCAGGCCCGTGGTTTCGGTGTCCAGGAACAGCAAGTCCGCCGGCGCCTCCAGCGCGGGCCAGTGGTCGGGCACCAGGCCGGCCAGCGGCGGCAGCTCGCCGGGTGGCGGCACATCCAGGACGGCATGCCCGCGCCACGTCCCGTCGCCGGCATCCTCCAGGCCCAGGGCGTCGGGCCCCGACGCCGCGCCGGTGTCCGGCAAGGTCAGCGGATCGACGCTCTCGGGCTTCCGCGTCAACCGATCGAGGCGGGCCAGCCTGCCGCGCAGGTCCATCTCAGCCCTCGGCGGCGCCCGCGGCCGCCTGCGCCAGCAGCCAGG
>DAOPJF010000195.1:0-5552 GCA_035399525.1 Candidatus Krumholzibacteriia bacterium
GGCCTGGTGCAGTCCGACCCCTCGGCCCTGGCCGTGGACGGCTGGCTGGTGTACGGCAACGTGTTCGATTCCGGCGGCACGTACCTGTACGGCTACGGGCCGTTCACCGCGCCCAACGACGGCTTCGCCTTCTGCCAGATCGACCTGAACCAGGGCGGCACCGAGCAGGGCGTGCAGCAGCTGGTGGTCTTCAGCGACTACAACAACGCCGGCCACGCGGCGGGCAACCTGATCGAGTCGAACGTCTACCGCGAGTACACCATCACCGCGGACGACGCCGGCAAGACCTTCCGCTTCGCCTTCCAGGCCAAGAAGGGCAACCTTGCGGGCGCGTCCACGGCCGCGGCGTTCATCAAGACCCTCGATCCGAACAACGGCTGGGCGATGACGAACTTCCTGACCGCGGACATGACCAACGCCCCCGACACCTGGACGGGCGCCTTCCTGACCCTCGCGGTCGATGCGGGCATGGTGGGCCAGATCTTCCAGATCGGCTTCATGAACACGGCGACCAACTACGAGGGCTCCGGGATCTTCTACGACAACATCCAGCTCTACGAGGACACGACCTCGGCGGTGCCGACGGCCATGACCGGCGCGGCGCTGGGCCAGAACTACCCGAACCCCTTCAACCCGTCGACGCGCATCGACTTCAGCCTCGAGAAGGCGGGTCGGGTCGAGCTGGCGGTGTACGACGTGGCCGGCCGCCTCGTGGCCACCCTGCAGCAGGGCAGCCTCGACGCCGGCGACCACCACGTGGTGTGGAACGGCCGCACCGCGACGGGCGCCGCCGCCCCCGCGGGCGTCTACGCCTACGTGCTGCGCACGGCCGAGGGCTCGGTGTCCCGCGCCATGACGCTGGTGAAGTAGTCCGACCGATGACGTTGACCGCCGGGAGCCGCCGCGTGCGGCTCCCGGCCACCCTTCCGGAGACGCGAGCCCGATGAAGGCCGATCCGCGCACGAACACGCAGCCTGCGCCGCGCGCCGCCGCAGGCGACTTCGTCCGTCTCGACGGCGAACTGTACGCGTGCATCACCGCGAGCCACCGGTTGCCGCCGTTCCTGATGAGCCTGGCCACGGACACCGACCTGTGGATGTTCGTGGCGTCGACCGGCGGCCTGACGGCCGGCCGCGTCGATCCCGACGGCGCGCTGTTCCCCTACCGCACCGAGGACGCCCTCTACCAGGCCCACCACGACAGCGGGCCCGTCACCCTGGTCCGCGTCGAGCGCGAAGGATGCTCCGTGCTGTGGGAGCCGTTCACCGTCGACCCGGCCGTCGAGACGGACATCGAGCGCAACCTCTACAAGAACGTGCTGGGCACGAGCCTCGTGTTCGAGGAGATCCACCACGGCCTGGGCCTGGCGTTCCGCGCGCGCTGGTCGGGCTGCGACGAGTTCGGCTGGGTGCGCGGCGCGACCCTCGAGAACATCGGGTCCGCGGCCATGGTCGCAGTCGTCATGGACGGCCTGCGCAACGTGCTGCCCTTCGGCGCGCCGCTGGCCCTGCACCAGTCGGCGTCGAACCTGGTCGACGCCTACCGCAAGTCCGAGATCGACCCCGATTCGGGCCTGGGCATCTACTCCCTGACCTCGGCCATCACCGACCGCGCCGAGGCCGCCGAGAGCCTGCGCGCCAACGTCGTGTGGACCTGCGGCCTCGAGGGCGCGCGGCTGCACCTTTCCGACGCCGCGGTCACCGCCTTCCGCCGCGGCCAGGTGGTCGCGGCCGAGTCGCTGCTCAACGGCGGGCGCGGCCACTTCCTGGCCAGCGCCCAGGTCGAGCTGCGGCCCGGACGTCCGGTCTCCTGGCACGTCGTGGCCGACGCCGGCTGCGACCACGTGCAGGTGGCGGCCCTGCGCCAGGCGCTGATCGACGGCAGCGACCACGCGGCGCGCCTGGCGAAGGCCCTGCGCCGCGCGGGGGAGAACCTGCGCCGCATCGTGGCCAGCGCCGACGGCCTGCAGCTGACGGCCGACACCGCCGCGTCCAGCCACCACTTCGCCAACACGCTGTTCAACACCATGCGCGGCGGCGTGTTCGTGCGGAACGACGACGTGCCGACCGCCGACTTCGCCGCCTTCCTGCGCGGCCGCAACCGCGCCGTGGCCGAGCGTCGCCGCTCGCTGCTGGCGGCCCTGCCCGCATCGGTCGCCGTCGGCGACCTGCTGGCGGCGGCGGTGCGCGCGGGCGATCCCGATTTCGCGCGCCTGTGCCACGAGTACCTGCCGCTGTACTTCGGCCGGCGGCACGGCGATCCGAGCCGACCCTGGAACCGGTTCGCCATCAAGGTGCGCAGCCGCACCGGCGGCCGCGTGCTGAACTACCAGGGCAACTGGCGCGACATCTTCCAGAACTGGGAGGCGCTGGCCACGGCGTTCCCGGCGTTCCTGCCGTCGTTCGTGGCGAAGTTCGTGAACGCCTCGACCGTCGACGGATTCAATCCCTACCGCATCACGCGCGAGGGCGTCGACTGGGAGACGGTCTCGCCGGACGACCCGTGGAGCAACATCGGCTACTGGGGCGACCACCAGGTCATCTACCTGCTGAAGCTGCTCGAGGCCGCCGACCGCGCGCTGCCGGGCGAGCTCGAGCGCATGCTCGACGAGGCGATCTTCAGCTACGCCGACGTGCCCTACCGCATCCGGCCCTATGCCGACCTGGTGCGCGATCCGCGGACGACCATCGACTTCGACCAGGAGCGCGAGGAGACGGTGGCCGCGCGCGTGGCCGAACTGGGCGGCGACGGCCGCCTGGCGGTGGACGGCGACGGCGCCGTGCACCACGCGAACCTGCTGGAGAAGCTGCTGGTGCCCGCGCTGGCCAAGCTCTCGAACCTGGTGCCCGACGGGGGCATCTGGATGAACACCCAGCGGCCCGAGTGGAACGACGCCAACAACGCCCTGGGCGGCGGCGGTCTGTCGGTGGTCACGCTGTGCTACCTGCGGCGCTACCTCGCGTTCGTGGACGACCTGCTGGCCCGGGCGCCCGGTGAGCGCGCCGTGGCGGTCGAGGTCGCCACCTGGATGCGTGACCTGGCGGCGGTGTTCGAGAGCGAGCGGAACCTGCTGGTGGGGGATGGGCTGGCCGAGGGCGATCGGCGCCGCGTGCTCGACGCCCTCGGCGCGGCCTTCGACCGCTACCGCGCGCGGGTGTACGCGTGCGGCCTGGGCGAGGCGTCGGGCCTGTCGGCGGCCGAGGTGCGCGCCTTCTGTGCCTCGGCGCTGGCCTGGGTCGACTGGGGCATCGGCGCCAACCGCCGGCCCGACGGGCTGTTCCATGCCTACAACGTGCTCGACACGCAGCGCGGCGGGGCCCGGGTGATCCGCCTCGACCTGATGCTCGAGGGCCAGGTGGCCGCGCTCAGCTCGGGCCTGCTGGCGCCGCGCGAGGCGCAGGCGATGGTCGAGGGGCTGTTCGCCTCGGACCTGTACCGGGCATCCGAGCGCAGCTTCATGCTGTACCCCGAGCGCCGGCTGCCGGGCTTCCTCGAGCGCAACGCCGTGCCTGCGGCGAAGGCCGAGGCCGTGCCGCTGCTGCGCGACCTGATGGCGTCGCGCGATCGCGCCGTCGTCGCGGTCGACGCGGCGGGCGCCGTCCGCTTCCACGGCGACCTGCGCAACGCCGGGGACCTGGGGCGCGTGCTCGACGAGCTGGCCCGCCGGCCCGAGTGGACCGCCCGCGTGGCCGCCGACCGGGACGCGGTGCTCGACCTGTTCGAGGACACCTTCGGCCATCGCGCGTTCACCGGCCGCTCGGGCGCGATGTACGCCTACGAGGGCCTGGGGTGCATCTACTGGCACATGGTGGCGAAGCTGCTGCTGGCGGTGCAGGAGTCGGTGCTGCGGGCCGAGCGCGAGGGCGATGACGACGAGGTGCGCGAGGCCCTGGCGGCCCTGTACTATCGGGTGCGCGCCGGCCTGGGCTTCGAGAAGACCGCCGCCGAGTACGGCGCCTTCCCCACCGACCCCTATTCGCACACGCCGCCCGCCGGCGGCGCGCGGCAGCCCGGCATGACCGGCCAGGTGAAGGAGGAGATCCTCACCCGCCTGGGCGAACTGGGCGTGCGCGTCGAGCGGGGGGCGCTGCGCTTCCGGCCCACGCTGCTGCGGGTCGCCGAGTTCCTGGCCGAGCCGGCCGAGTTCCGCTGCTGCGACGTGGGCGGCCAGGTGCGGTCGGTGAAGCTGCCGGCGTCGTCGCTGGCGTTCACGGTGTGCCAGGTCCCCGTCGTCTATGAGCTGACCGACGGGGCCAGCGTCGTCCGGGCCGTGCTGGCCGACGGCGCCGAGGTCGCCGCTCCCGGCGACCGGCTCGAGCCACGACTGTCCTCGGCCGTGCTCGGTCGCACCGGCCGGGTCGCGCGCATCCACGTGTCGGTGCCGCGGAGCCTGCTGCGGGACGCCCGTCGCTGATCCCCTACGCCATCCCGCTGTCGGACAAGCATGTCCGGCGATCTGTAACGTTATTGCAACATATGTTGCAGCAATGGTTTGCTGGGATTTGCGGGCCCGGTATCAACAATTCCGTGCTATGCTGGGGCGTCCGCCCGCCGGTCCGACCGGCTGCCTGGAACCCCTGGAGGTCTCACGGATGCGCCGCTTTCCTCTTGCCGCCGCCCTGTTGCTGCTGGCCCTGGCCGCCGAGGCCCAGGTGCCCCGCGCCGTCCTGTCCGAGCTGAACTCCGCGACCTGGTGCGGCTACTGCCCGCGGGCCCGCGCCGGCCTGGACGTCATGCTCGGGCGCTACGACAGCATCGAGTTCGACACCATCGACATCATGGCGTCCAGCGGCGGCCTGAGCTGCCCGGACTCGGACGCGCGCATTGCCTACTACGCGGTCTCGGGCTACCCGACCCTCGAGTTCAACGGCGGCAACACCATGGTGGGCGCCGGCACCGACGCCATCGACGGCGGCGTGTACGACCCGGTGGTGCGGAGCCTGCTCGATGACCCGACACCGGTGGCCATGGCCATCACCGACCACGCGTTCGTCGCGGGGGCGGCCCACGTCGACGTGCACGTGGCGCTCGAGGGCGACTTGCCGGCCGGCGGCTCGCCTCGGTTGCGCGTGGCCCTGGTCGAGGACGGCCTGAGCTACTCGGGCGTGGCCTACGACAACGTGCTGCGGGGGATCATCGCCGACCTCGACCTGGCCATCGCGGCGGCAGGCGAGTCCGTGGACAAGACCTTCGCGTTCACCATGGACCCCGCGTGGAATGCCGCCAACCTGCGCGCCGTGGCCTTCGTGCAGGACGACGCCGATCGTGCGATCCTGCAGGCGTGCAACACCCGTCCCGCGCCGGCCTACGGACTGCGCTACTACGCCGCCGGGACCACGACGGTCGTCGGCGCGGGCGAGGTCGTGTTCGACGCCGCGGGCCTGTTCAACACCGGCCTGAACGCCGACGTCTACACGGTCAGCCTCGACACCGCGAACCTGCCCGCCGGCGGCTCGGCGCATGTCACCGGGAACGCCGGCAGCTTCAGCAGCGCGGACGTGGCCCTGGCTCCGGGCGAGCGTGCCCTCTTCCACGTCGCGGTGGACATCGGC
>DAOPJF010000196.1:0-5507 GCA_035399525.1 Candidatus Krumholzibacteriia bacterium
CGTCTCGTTCGCCTGGCTGCCCAGCCGCAGCCTGACCGTCGGCGTGCGCGCCAGGCGGCAGGCCACGCGCCTGCTCGTGGACGACGGAGGCACGACCTCGCGCACCGACGTGACGCTTCTGCACCTGCAGGCCGAGGTCGAGAACGCCTTCGGCCGCGGACGGGTGCGGCCGCTGCTGGCCCTGGCCGCCGGCGGCGTGCAGGTGGCCGAGGGCAGCGGTGCGCTGATGCGCATGGAGCCCAGCGCCTGGCACTACTCCGTGATGCCCGCGGTGGGCGTACGCTTCGCCGCGACCCCGCGCACGATCCTGCGCCTGCTGCTGCGGGCGCCCGTCATCTGGGCCAACGGCGACGTCGTCGCCCAGGTCGATGTGGCGGGCGGGATCGCCGTGCGCTTCTGACCAGCCCGCGGCCCTGCCGCCGGGGAACATCAAGATGCCGACAACCTCGCCCCGCGCGCCCCGCGCCCCCCTGGACCGGGTGGGCCTGCTGAATCTTCTCGTCGTGTACGTGGTCTGGGGCAGCACCTACCTGGCGATCCGCGTGGCCGTGCGCGAGGGCGCCGGCTTTCCCCCGTTCTCGATGGCGCTGTTGCGCGTGGCGGCCGCCTCGACGGTGCTGCTGCTGTGGGCCCGCCTGCGCGGCGAGCGCCTGCGCCTGACCCGCGGCGAGTTCGTGCTGATGGCCGGCAGCGGCCTGCTGCTCTGGGTCGGCGGCAACGGCCTGGTCACCTGGGCCGAGATGCGCGCCTCGAGCGGCCTGGCGGCGCTGCTCGTGGCGGCCATGCCCATCTGGGGCGAGCTGATCAACATGGCCATCGACCGTCGGCCGCCCTCGCCGCGCATGACCGGATCGATCCTGCTGGGCTTCGTGGGCGTGGGCCTGCTGTCGTGGCCGGTGCTGCGGCACGGCGTGCGGGCCGACGTGCTGGCGGTGGCGGCCCTGCTGGCGGCGCCCTTCTTCTGGGCGCTGGGCTCGATCTGGTACCAGCGGCGGCGCACCGACCTGTCGACCCGCGCGGTCTCGGGCTGGCAGCAGCTCATGGGCGGCGTCGGGTTCCTGGTGGTCGCCCGCCTGCGCGGCGAACCCGTGCCGACGCCCACGGGCGAGGCGCTGGCGGCCTGGGGCTACCTGGCGCTGTTCGGCTCGGTGATCGCCTTCACGGCGTACATGACCACGCTCAGGCGCCTGCCCTACCGCATCGTCATGACCTACGCCTACGTCAACCCGGTGATCGCCGTGTTCCTGGGCTGGCTGATCCTGGGCGAGGACGTGACGCGCTGGACCCTGGCCGGGGCCCTGCTGGTGGTGGCGGGCGTCGCGGGCATCTTCAACAACCGCGACTGAGCGGGCTTCGTGAATCCACACTGAATTCATCTGTTTAGAATTCCGCAAGGCCTTGACCCCAATCGCCTTGCGGCGATAACGTCCATGGCGCAGGGGAGCTCCGACCATCGGAAGGAGATTGCGCCATGATCCCGATCATCGTGACGGTGCTGCTGGCCGCGGCAGCCGCGTCAGGCGTACCGACCGGCGACGCCTCGCTGGGTACGCGCAGCTACGACGACTACGAGAAGCCGGGCGTCTGCGCCAGCTGCCATGACGACATCTACCAGCAGTGGACGCAGGCCATGATGAGCCAGGCCTACACCCACCACTGGGACGAGATCGAGTACTTCGAGCTTGCGGTCCCCCACGCCGAGAAGGACGCGGTCGTCGCGGGCGTGAAGGCGGGCTGCAACGGCTGCCACACGCCGATGGCCTTCCTCGCCGGCGACGTGCCGCCCCCGCGTCCGGCCGAGGGCAGCCGCGCCAACGAGTCGGTGCAGTGCGACATCTGCCACACCGTCACCGGCTACGAGGGCGACGTGCCCCACAACTTCAACTGGATCAGCGAGCCCGGCCGCCTGAAGCAGGGACCGAAGCCGGGCCTGGTCTCGCCCCACCACGACACCGTCGAGAACCCGTTCCTGCGCAGCGGCGACTTCTGCGGCACCTGCCACAACGAGATGAGCCCCTACGGCGTGTGGGTGAAGTCCACGCACCTGGAGTGGAAGGAAGGCCCCTACGCCGCGCAGGGCGTGCAGTGCCAGGACTGCCACATGCCGCGGGCCACGGCGCGCAACGCGAAGATGGCCCAGCCGGCGCTGGTCGCGCAGCACCTGTTCCACGGCGCCCACGATCCCGGCAAGCTCAGCGGCGCGATCGAGATGCGCATGAACCCGCTCGAACGCGAGGTGCCCTGGGACGGCGTCGCCGTGGTGAACGTCCAGCTGTTCAACGGGAAGTGCGGCCACAAGGTGCCCACCGGATCGGTGGAGGACCGGATCATGTGGCTGCACGTCACGGCCACGGACAGCCGGGGCCGGACCTGGCAGCTGCCGGTGGACGCGAAGGGCTTCCCCGGCGAGGAGACGACGATCGCCGCGGACGTGCTGGCCTACCAGGACATGGGCATCGCCCTGGACGATCCGGCCTTCGCGGGCGTGCAGCGGGACGGCGTGACCCTCGACGCCATGGACGTCGGCGACCGCATCTTCCGCATGGCCTACTACGATCCGCAGGGCCGGATGACCATCCAGCAGTGGAACACGAAGAGCCACGGCCCGGACTACCGCATCGGGCCGCGCGAGACCAAGGTCGAGACCTTCACGTGGACGCTGCCCGACGACATCGCCCCGGGCCGCGTCGAGGTGCGGGCCCAGCTGAACTACCAGCGTCTCGTGCAGCCGGTGGCCGACCTGCTGAAGGTTCCCGCCGACGAGACCGCCATCCAGGTCATCAACACCGCCTCGACGTGGTTCGAGGTCTTCGAATAGGAAGGACGACGCCATGAACAGCCGCAAGATCACCGCCACGGTGCTGGCCGTCCTGGTCGGCGCCATCCTCTGCATTCCCGAGGACGCGGCGGCCATTCCCGCCTTCGCCCGGCGCTACAAGCTGAGCTGCACCACCTGCCATTCCCCGTTCCCGCGCCTGAAGGAGTTCGGCAACGAGTTCGCCGCCGCGGGATTCATGATCCCCGAGCAGGAGAACGACCGCGACTACGTGTCCGCCGGCGACGACCTGCTGCACCTGAACCGCACGTTCCCCGTGGCCGTGCGCTTCGACGCCTTCACCATCTACGAAGAGGACGCCGCGGTCACGACGGACCTGCAGACCCCGTTCGGCCTGAAGCTGCTGTCCGGCGGCCCGCTGGCGAAGAACGTGAGCTACTATTTCTACTTCTTCATGTACGAGACCGGCGAGGTCGCGGGCGTCGAGGACGCCTACGTCCACTTCAACGACATCGGCGGCCGGCCGCTGGACGTGATGGTGGGCCAGTTCCAGGTCTGTGATCCGCTGATGAAGCGCGAGCTGCGCCTGACCTACGAGGACTACGAGGTCTACGGCACCCGCATCGGCGAGGCGGTGGGCAACCTGACCTACGACCGGGGCATCCTGGCCACGTACGACATCGCGTCCTCGGGTACGGGACTGGTGGCCATGCTGGTCAACGGCAACGGGAAGCCGGCGGCCGAGGGCGGGAAGTTCGACAACGACAAGGACAAGAACTTCGCCGGGCGCATCACGCAGCAGATCGGCGGGTTCGCCCGCATCGGGTACTTCTACTACGCGGGCCAGGAACGGCGGGCCGCCTCGGCCACGCCGGACCTCGTGCTCAAGAACGGCCTGCACTACCACGGACCGGACCTGGTCGCGGGCAACGGCACGCTGGACCTGACAGTGCAGTACCTGCTGCGCACCGACTCGAACCCGATGTTCGCCGAGGGGGCGACCCGCATCGAGACCAACGGCGTGGTCGCGGAACTGGTGATCAGCCCGCACAAGGACCGCTCGCGCACGTACGCGACCTTGCTGTACAATCGCCTCGACTCGGACCTGGACGCCTACGACTACGAGTCCTGGACGGGCAGCCTAACGCACCTGATGGCCCGCAACCTGCGGGGCACGCTGGAATACACCTACGACGCCGAGCGCGAGATCAGCCGCGTCGGCCTGGGCCTGGTGGCCGCGTTCTGACCTGCACTCATGGACCGGACACCGAGAAGGAGGGGCGCCGCGCCCCTCCTTTCACTTCTTTCCCGCTGGAGACCGGCTTCGTTTCAGTCCAGGGGGATGACGGGCGCGCCGCTGCGGCCGTCGCGCCGGGGCTGGTCGGGACGGGCAGGCGCCAGGAGGTCGCCCGAAGCGGGCAGCCGCGAATCAGCGCGGTCCTTGACCGTCAGCAGCACCAGGCCGTCCTCGCCGCAGGCGTAGCAGCCGCGGCGCCGCTCGGGCAGGGCGAACCCGTCGGAAACCACGCGGACCGGCGGTCGCCCGCGCCGCGCGGCCGCCTGTTCGCCCTCCTGCCCGGCGGCAGGGGCGCGCAGCAGCAGGAATGCCAGCGTGGCGCGCTCCTTGGGCAGGTGCGCGGCCCGGCCCAGGGCCTCGAGCCACGCCGGAGCCCCCTCGGTGCTGCAACCGAAGTGGCACCAGCCGGCCCGGCCGCGCCCGGGCAGGGGGCAGGTGGCGGCATGGGTGCACGGGGCCTCCACGCTCCAGCCCCGTTCGAGGGCCGCGGCGCGCAGCTTCACGAGCTGCGTGGCCGCCTGCCGCACGCCCGGCTCGATCAGCAGCAGCCGGCCGCCCGGCGCCGTCATCCTCTCCCATCCCATGACGAGCCGCTCGGGGCCCTCCACGTCCGGGCCGCGCTGCCGGCCGCCCCGATCCGGCTCGAGCTCGTTGAGCATGTTCGCGGCGACCACGAGGTCCGCCGGCCGACTGCCCCGCCCCCCGGCTGCGGCCCGCCGCGTGGCGATGCGCCAGTCCCCACCCTGCTCGCCCGCCAGGCCCGCGAACAGGGCGCGGCCCGCCTTGAGCGCCGGCTCGGACCGGTCCACCGCCTCGTAGTGGAGGGTGCGGCCCCTCAGGTCCGGACACGACATCCACAGGGCGTGCAGGAAGGTCAACGGTCCCGCGCCCAGGTCCAGGATCCGGGTGCCCGCAGGCAGGTCCGGACCGAGGCCGGCCAGCAGCCGGCCCTGCCGGTAGATGTTCCACGGCAGGAACCAGTGCAGGTAGGCCGCCAGGAACTCGGGGCGGGCCATGTAGTCGCGGGGCAGGTCGTCACGGTCGACCGTGAGCATGGCCGAGAGGGCCGCAACGCCCTGGGGCAGCCCGGCCCGGTGCTTCGGGCGCAGGGGATAGGCATCGCCCAGGACCGCCGCGAGCCGCACGAGCCCGTCGACCAGGTCGCCCGGCGGCGCGGGCAGCAGGCTGGCGCCCCCGCGGATCACGCGCCGAGGTGCCGCTGGGGCACCAGGTGACCGGTGACGTATTCGCGCACGGCATCCTCGAGCCGCGTCGGCGGCCTGGTGTAGCCGGCGGCCCGCAGCTTGGCCATGGCCGCCTCGGTGTGGTACTGGTACTTGCCCTTGAGCTGGTCGGGCATGGGCACGTAGTCGATGACCGGCTCGCGCCCGAGGGCCGCGAAGATGGCGCCCATCAAGCGGTTCCAGCTGTTGG
>DAOPJF010000197.1:0-5451 GCA_035399525.1 Candidatus Krumholzibacteriia bacterium
TCATCGACTGCGGGCAGGCCCTGGTCGACCGCGGCTACGTCGCGCGACCGCCTGTTCGCCATGGGCGGCTCGGCGGGCGGCCTGCTGATGGGCGCGATCGTGAACATGCAGCCGGACCTGTGGAAGGGGGTCGTGGCCCACGTGCCGTTCGTGGACGTGGTGACGACCATGCTCGACGCGTCGATCCCGCTGACCACCGGCGAGTACGACGAGTGGGGCAACCCGAACGACAAGGTCTACTACGACTATATGCTCAGCTACTCGCCCTACGACCAGGTCGAGGCCAAGGCGTACCCGGCGATGCTGGTCACCACCGGCCTGCACGACAGCCAGGTGCAGTACTTCGAGCCGGCCAAGTGGGTGGCGAAGCTGCGCGCGATGAAGACCGACGGGAACCCGCTGCTGCTGCGCATCAACATGGACGCCGGCCACGGCGGACAGTCGGGCCGCTTCCGCAGCCTGGACGAGACGGCCATGAGCTACGCCTTCATGCTGGACCTGGCGGGCATCGACCGCTAGCCCGCACGGGACATCGACGGGCCGCGGGGGCGGGGTTGCCCCTGCGGCCCGTCGTGCTTTTCATGTGCCGACCCGGCAACCGCGAACCCGTACCCCGGAGACGATGCCCCGATGCGAAGCCTCGTGCTGATCCCCGCCCTCGTCCTGGCGGCCGCCGGCGCCGCCGGCGCCGCGACGCCTGTCCGCGAGAATCCCGCCACGCCGGCCGAAGGGCGGGTCACCGTCGCGCTGCAGCCCCAGTGGACCCTCGGCGGCGAGGACGACGACGAGCACTTCTTCGGCATCGTGGGCGAGGTCTTCGCCGACGAGGCGGGCAACGTGTTCCTGGTGGACAACCAGCTGTCCGAGGTGCAGGTCTACGACCCGGCGGGCGCGCACCTTGGCACCCTCGGTCGCCGCGGCGACGGGCCGGGCGAGGTGCGCAACCTGCGCACCGCCCTGCTGATGCCCGACGGCAGCGTGGGCCTGGTGCAGGCCTTCCCCGGCCAGGTGGTGTGCGTCGGGCGCGACGGCCAGCCCGGGACGACGCTGGTGCCCGGTCGCAGCGATCCCACGGCCGGCGGCTTCATGGCCCTGAACACCGCCTTGGCCCGCGGCGGCACCCTGGCCTTCAGCGGGTCGCGCATGCAGCGCCGCGAGCAGACCGCGCTGCGGGCCAACTACCTGGCGACCTTCGCGCCCGACGGCGCAGAGCGGGGGGCGATCCTCGTCCGCGAGTCCGAGATGACCATGGGCTCGCCCAAGGTCAGCGAGGCCGAGGAGGACTTTCCCAACGACCGCTGGGCCATCGGCCCGGACGGCAACGTGTACGTGGCGCCCGAACGCAACGGCTATCGCATCGACGTGCACGCGCCCGACGGCACGCTGCTGCGCTCGTTCGGCCGCGCCTACGAGCCGGTGCGCCGCACGGCGCAGGAGAAGGACGAGGTCAAGGACACCCTGCAGCCCTGGCGCCGCCGCGGCCGCGAGCAGATGGAGTTCACCATCCTGGACACCGAGCCGGACATCGTGCGCCTGCACGTGCTGCCCGGCGGCGAGGTGTGGGTGCTGACCAGCCGCGGCCTGCGCGAGCGCCAGCCCGGCGAGATGGCCGTCTACGACGTCTTCGATGCCGAGGGCCGCTTCGTGCGCCAGGCGGGCCTGGCCTGCGACGGCGATCCGCGCCGCGACGCGCTGTTCCCCGTGGGCGCCGACCGCTGGATCCTGGTGCGCGGCCACGCCGAGGCGCTGCGCTCGCTGTTCGGCATGATGGGCGACGGCGGCGAGCCTTCGGACACGATGCTGGAGATCGTCAGCTTCCGGGCCGCCCGCTGACATGCGCCCGGTGATCGCCTGGCTGCGCGCCGACCTGCGCCTGGACGACCATCCGGCGCTGGCAACGGCGTGCGCGTCGGGGCGCCCGGTGGTGCCGCTGTACGTGGTGACGGACGAGGATGCCGAGTGGGCGCCCGGAGCCGCCTCGCGCTGGTGGCTGCACCATGCGCTGGCGGCGCTGGCGAAGGATCTCGCCGCGCTGGGCCTGCCGCTGGTGCTGCGCGCGGGGCCCGAGCTGGACGCCCTGCGCGCCGTCGTGCGCGAGACCGGCGCCGACACGGTGGCGTGGAACCGGCGCTGGGACCCGCAGGGCCGCGCGCGGGACCTCGCCATCGCCGAGACCCTGAGGTCTGGCGGCGTCGCCTGCCAGGACCATCCGGCCTCCCTGCTGTGCGAGCCCGAGGCGCTGCTGAACCGCCAGGGCGGCCCGTACCGCGTGTTCACGCCCTACTGGAATCGCCTGCGGGCCGACGTCGCGGTGCCCCGGCCGCTGCCCGCGCCCGCGCGCGCGACGGCGCCCACGGCGGCGGTGGCCTCGACGCCGCTGGAGGCCTTCGGACTGCTGCCGCGCATCCGCTGGGACGCCGGCCTGGCCGCGGCATGGACGCCTGGCGCCGCCGGCGCCCGGGCTGCCTGGCAGCGGTTCGGCGCCGACGGTGCCGCGGCGTACGCCGAGGCGCGCGATCGTCCCGACCACGTCGGCACCTCGCGCCTGGCGCCGCACCTGCACTTCGGCGAGGTCTCGCCGCGCACCCTCTGGCACGCCCTGGAGGGTCAGCCCGGGGGCGATGACGTGCGTCGCCAGCTCGCGTGGCGCGAGTTCGCCCATCACCTGCTGCACCACTTCCCCCACACGGACCACGCGCCGCTGGACGAGCGCTTCGAGCGCTTCCCCTGGGCGGGCGGCGAGGCCGAGCTCGAGGCCTGGCGCCGCGGCCGCACCGGCTATCCGCTGGTCGATGCCGGCATGCGCGAGCTGTGGACCACCGGCTGGATGCACAACCGCGTGCGCATGGTGGTGGCGTCGTTCCTGGTCAAGCACCTGCTGCTGCCGTGGCAGGAGGGCGCCGCCTGGTTCTGGGACACGCTGGTGGACGCCGACCTGGCCAACAACACCATGGGCTGGCAGTGGACCGCCGGCTGCGGCGCCGACGCCGCGCCGTTCTTCCGGGTCTTCAACCCGGTGGCGCAGGGCAGGAAGTTCGATCCGCAGGGGGACTACGTGCGGCGGTGGGTGCCCGAGCTCGGTCGGCTGTCGGCGCGCGCCATCCACGCGCCCTGGGAGGCGGCCCCGCTCGAGCTGGCGGCCGCCGGCGTGACCCTGGGGCGCGACTACCCGCGCCCGGTGGTCGATCACGCCCGCGCCCGCGCCCGTGCCCTGGCGGCGTGGGACGCGCTGCGCGCCCCCTGACGGTGCGCCGCTAGCGGCAGCCCGCCTCGATCTGCTGCAGGTTCCAGCTCGCGTCCGCGTTCCGGGGATCGAGGGTGAGCACGCGCCTGAGGATGCCGCGCGCCAGGTCGGCGCCGCGCCCTTCCGGATCCAGTTCCAGCAGCGCGACCGCGAGGTCGTTGGCCGTGCGCGGGTCATCGGGCAACACCGCCGCGGCCGCGCGCAGCAGGCGCACCGCCTCGCCATGACGCCCGGCGGCGAAGGCCGCCTCGCCGGCCTCGGTCCAAGCCGCGGCCTCCCACGGTGCCGACGGCACGTCGACCACGCCCGGCCCTGGCGGCAGCGGCTCGAAGTGCAGGGGCGGCAGGAACCCGCGGTCGAGCAACTGCTTCAGGTCATCGTCGCGCCCGGGCCCGAGGGGCCACTTCGCGAGCAGGCGGGCGGCATCGCCCGGATGGGTGTCGGTGCCGGCGTCGGCCGGCATCGCCACGTAGGCGCCGTCCGCCACCAGGCTGTGGAAGCCCGCCAGGGTCGCCCGCAGGCAGAGGTCGATGGCCGCGCCGTCGAGCTCGGCGTAGTGGGGATCCAGCCCGCCCGCCCGCTCGACCACGGCCCGCCGCATCGCCAGGCAGAACCCGGCGAGCTGGGCGGCAGGGTGGGTGTGGCCGGCCTCGCGCTTCGAACGTCCGGCGGCGAACGACTCGAGCCGCGACGGCCGGTCGGCCGCCGGCGCGCCCGCGATCGCCTGGCCCACGGCCGGCAGGTTGGTCCGCGGCCCCGCGAGGCCCGCGCGCGGCTGGGCCGCGATGGCGCGCAGCAGCACGTCGAGCCAGCCCGGCGTGACCACGGCCCGCCCGTCGAGGATGCACACGGCATCGCCGCCGGTGACGGCCATCGCCTCGTTCACGCCCGCCGTGCCCGCGCCGGTCATCACCTGCACGTGGGCGTGCCGGGCGGCCTCCCGCATCAGCAGCGATGTGCGTACGGCATCGGCGCCGTCGTCCAGCAGCACGACGGCGTGGCGACGGTCCGTGTGCCGCAGCAGGGCCTGCAGCATGCGCTCCGTCGCCGCGGCATCGCCCCGGCAGGACACGATCACCGTCGCCTGCGGCGCCGGCGACCAGCCCCGCCGCCGCCCCGCGTGCAGCTGCCGCGGCGGCGCATACAGGCGGATCGCGATGTCCGGGGTCTCCTGGAACCGGCACTGGCGCTTGATGAAGTCGGGCCGTGCCCGGCCGCGCCATTTCGCGTTGAAGCGCTCGATGTTCGGCACCATCCGCGCGAAACGCTCGGGACCGCTCTGCGACTCGTAGTGGATGATCGCGCTCTCGGGCCGGTAGGCGACGTTCCAGCCCGCCTCGCCGGCCATCAGGCACAGGTCGACGTCCTCGTTGCCGTTCCAGTAGCCCTCGTCGAAGCCGCCGACCGCGGCGAACACCTCGGGCCGGATCAGCAGGCACGCGCCCGTGACGACCTGCATGAGCTGCGGCCGCATCACCTCGGGATCGTCGTGTGGCAGCCTGTACGACTTGTGCTGTCCACCCATGATGGGCGGCCGGTCGTCCTGGTAGTCGATCATGGCCACGCCCGCGTGCTGGATGGTGCCGTCGGGGAACAGCAGCCGCGCGCCGACGACGCCGACGTCCGGGTCGGTGTCCAGGGTCCAGACCAGCGGGTCGAGCCACCCGGGAAGCACTTCCATGTCGTTGTTCAGGAACAGGACGTAGCGGCCGCGGGCGTGGCTCGCCCCGAGGTTGCAGCCCCGGGAGAAGCCCAGGTTGTCGGGGTTGGCCACCGCGCGCACGCGTGCGGCGGCCTCCTGGGCCTCGAGCCAGGCGCCCGTGCCGTCGCTGGACCCGTTGTCCACGATGATGATCTCGAAGGTGCAGTCCGCCCCGTGGGCATGGATCGAATCGACGCAGGTCCTGGTCAGCTCCAGCTTGTTGAACACCGGGATCACGATGGACACGTCGGGCATCGTGCCGGCCGGGCGGATCGTCATGGTTCCGTCCCCTCCTGGCTGAAAAGCGACCGGGACGGGCCTCCCTTTGGCCCGATCCGGATTCCCGCAGGAGGGAATTGCAAGGGGCGTGCGCGCCCGGCGGCCTCAGGCGCCCAACCGGCGCCGCAGGGGACCCAGCTGCCAGCCCGCGTCCCGGGCGGCGTCGCGGATCAGCCCGCGGGCGTCCAGCAGGGGCACCGGGTCGGCGGCCGGATCGGCGGCCAGC
>DAOPJF010000198.1:0-5447 GCA_035399525.1 Candidatus Krumholzibacteriia bacterium
GCGTGCCTGCGGGCGCCGAACCGGCCTAGCGGACTTCGTTTGTCACGGGTGGATCAGTCGGGGTAGCGGCGGCGGATGGCGTCCAGCTCCTGCGGGCGCGCCAGGAACACCTCGACCAGGTCGGGATCGAACTGCGTGCCCGCCTTCTGGCGCAGGGCGTCCATCGTCTCCTCGCGCGACCAGGCATCCTTGTAGACGCGGCGGCTGGTCAGGGCGTCGTACACGTCGGCGATGGCCACGATGCGCGCCGCCAGCGGGATCTCGCGGCCGGCCAGCCGATGCGGATAGCCCGTGCCGTCCCACCACTCGTGGTGCGACACGGCCACCTCGGCGCCCATGGCGATCAGTGCGTACTCGCCGAAGTCCTGCATCAGGCCCCGCAGCAGCTGCGAGCCCGTCAGCGTGTGGGTCTTCATGATCGCGTACTCGTCCTCGGTCAGCTTGCCCGGCTTCAGCAGGATGGCGTCGGGGATGCCCACCTTGC
This sequence comes from Candidatus Krumholzibacteriia bacterium, assembly GCA_035399525.1. Classification (GTDB taxonomy): domain Bacteria; phylum Krumholzibacteriota; class Krumholzibacteriia; order LZORAL124-64-63; family LZORAL124-64-63; genus JACZKN01. The sequence goes on from DAOPJF010000198.1 coordinate 485, forward strand.
CCACGTCGTGCAGCGCGGCGGCGCGCGCGATGACCTCGGTGAACTCGCGCGTGACCTCGTGGTAGCCCATGCGGCCCGACAGCTGCGAGGCCAGGTAGCCCGAGTAGGCGCAGATGCGGTTCAGGTGCCCGCCGATGTGCGGGTCACGGATCTCGGCCAGCAGCGCCATGCCGCGGATGACCGCGTCGCGCGAGCGGCTCAGCTCGCCCACCAGGCGCATGTTCTCCAGCGAGTAGGCCATCTGGTCGACGGCCATGCCGCACAGCCCGATGTCCTGGGGCGAGAAGCCGCCCGGCTGGCGGCTGGCGAACTCGAACACGCCGACGGGGCCCTTGTTCGAGATCACCGGCAGCACCAGCACGGCGGCGTGCTCGTCGGTCAGGGCGCGCATGCCGGGCTCGTCGTGCTGGTCCTCGGTGTGGACCAGGTACTCCTCGCGGAACGCCTGGGCGTGCACGCTGGCGTGGTCGGCCAGGGCGATGCGCAGGCCCGCCTCGACGTCGTTGTAGCCCACCGACGCCTTCAGCTCGAGCTCGTCAGTAGCCGCGTCGTGCAGGAACAGGGCGCAGGCGTCGCAGCCGATGACCCTCCCCACCCCGCGCACCACCTCGTCGTAGGACGACTCGTCGATGGTCATGCACACCATGCGGGCGTTGAACGCCTGCAGCGCGTGCAGCCGCTCGGCCGACGGCTCGGCCAGGGGCGTACCCCCGGCGGCCGGCATGACGTCCGGACCGTGGCTGGTGGTGGTGTCGGTCTTGCGGGTCATCGGTTCCGTATCCCGTGATGATCACGACAGATCGCCGGGCCGGGCCTGCCGGCCCGGGTCATCCGTACGGGGATTTCGGCCGGATGGCGGGGCGCCTGTAGGCCGAATTGATGTCCGTCTTGCCCGACGGGTCAGCGCAGGCGCTCGATCTCCTCCACCAGGACGCTCTCGAGCTCGTGCTTCTCGATGGTCCGGTGCAGCTCGCCCTTGCGATAGATGGCCACCTTGCTGCGCCCGGCGGCGATCCCCAGGTCGGCGGCCTTGGCCTCGCCGGGCCCGTTGACGATGCAGCCCATGACCGAGATGACCCGGTCGCCGGGCAGGTCCTTGGCCAGCTCCTCGACCTTGGCCGCCAGGGCCACCACGTCCACCTCGACCCGCCCGCAGGTGGGGCAGGCCACCACCCGGGCGAAGCCCTCGCGCAGGCCCAGGGCCTGCAGCATGTGGAAGGCGGCCGTCACCTCGTGCACCGGGTCGTCGGCCAGCGAGATGCGGATGGTGTCGCCGATGCCCTCGCTCAGCAGCACCGACATGGCCGCCACCGAGCGCGTGGTCCCCGCCAGCAGGGTGCCCGCCTCGGTCACGCCCAGGTGCTGGGGCACGTCGCACACCGCGGCGAAGCGCCGGCAGGCATCGACCACCTCGCCGGGATCCGAGCTCTTCAGGCTCACCGCCACGTCGTGGAAGCCCACCGCCGCGAGGGTCTCGATCTCGTCCAGCCCGCTCTGCACCAGGGCGCCCGCGGGATCGGTCTTCGCCATCTCCTCGTAGCGCCGGTGCAGGCTGCCGCGGTTGACGCCGATGCGGATGGGCACGCCCTTGTCCGCGGCCGCCCGCGCCACCTCGCGCACGTGGTCCTTGCTGCCGATGTTCCCCGGGTTGATGCGCAGCTTGGCGATGCCCGCCTCGAGCGCCGCCAGGGCCATGGTGTGGTCGTAGTGCACGTCCGCCACCAGCGGCACGTTGCTGAAGGCCACCAGCGCGGGCAGGGCGCGCGCCGCGTCGGCGTCGTTCACCGTCACCCGCACCAGCTCGGCGCCGGCGGTGGCCAGCTCCTTGATCTGCTGGTGGGTCGCCTCGAAGTCGCCCGTCTTGGTCGTGGTCATCGACTGCACGCGCACGGGCGCGTCGCCGCCGATGGTGACCTTGCCCGCGGTGATCTGGCGCGTCGCACGCCGGGGCGCGCAGACGGGACGGCGCTCGGCGGAAGGATCGTGGCTCATGCGGCAGCTCCGGGCCCGCGGGCCCCGGTTCTAGGCGTTGCCGAGGGCGGGCCCGGCCCGGCGCACGTCGCCGTCGCGCACGGTCAGCCCGTTCTCGTCCAGGTACTCGAGCATGGGGATGCCCAGCTTGCGGGTCAGCCCGCTGATCTCGCGGAAGCGGGCGAAGGCCAGCTCCGGCTCGCCGGCGAAGTGGGCCTTCAGGGCGTCCAGCAGGCCGGCCATCGCCCCGACATGAACGAAGTATTCGTTGCTGACCGCCACCGCCAGGCCGTGGTCCACCAGGTGCCGCAGCACCTCCAGGGGCTTGAACTCGCCGAAGCCGGCCCGCGTGCGCACGGCCAGGAAGGTGGGCGAGGCCTCGCCGAAGGCGTCCACGCCCGGGAAATCCAGGCCCAGCGCCTGCAGTTCGCCCGCCGCGGCGGCCACCGCCTCGGCCATGCCCGCCGGCAGCGCCGGCCCCTCGGGCGAGGAGGCCAGGCGGTCGCCCGCGACCACGAACCGCCCCGGCCCGGCCACGGCCGCCACCAGGGCGCTCCACTCGTTGGCGCCGCCCTTGAACTTCACCCGGCGGCGCGCCTCTTCCTTGGGCATGCCCAGACGCAGGGGGAACCGCTGGCCGTAGTCGGCCACCAGCTGCGTGACGGTGTCCGCCAGCGCGTCGGCCAGGGCCCGGTCCACCACGCGCTTGCCCACCGGCAGCGCGGCCGCGTCGGCCTCGAAGCCCGCCGCCTCGGCCAGGGGCAGGCCCTCCAGGCCGGCCGCCTTCAGCTGCTGCCGGAACAGCTCGGCCGGATCGCCGTCCTCGAACACCGACAGCCGGTCCAGCGCCTCCTCGTCGAAGCGCTTGTGCCGCTTTGGGTTGGTGTCCAGCACGATGCCGCCGGCAATGCTGGTGACCGGCGAGTAGAAGCGCAGCACCAGCCGGTCGTCCCGCGCCGCCACCAGGTCCTCTTCCAGGTGCAGCTGGGCCAGCGCCGTGCGCGTGCCGGTGTCGCCGCCCAGCTCGGGCTCGTCCAACAGCACGATGCGCCCCAGCACCTCGCGCCCGGCATGGTGGATGTGCAGGCGCTGCCGGTTCTTGATCAGCCCCTGGTAGTGGGGCATGACGTTGGTGCGGATGTCCAGGCGCCGCGTGACCTGCGCCGCGCCCGGGGCCACCAGCTGGGCGCCGCGCTCGACGTCCTCGCGCTTGACCCCGTGCAGGGCCAGCGCCAGGCGTTGCCCCGACGCGCCCTTGGCGGCCTTGCGACCATGCACCTGCACCTCGCGCACGCGCACCGGCAGATCGCCGGGTTGCAGCACCAGGCGGTCGCCCTCGGCCACGGCGCCGCCCCAGCAGGTCCCCGTGACCACGACGCCCGCGCCGGGCATGGTGAACACACGGTCCACCGGCAGCCGGAACGCCCCCTGCTCGGCACGCGCCGGCAGGGCCAGGGCCTCGGCCTTCAGCGCGGCCTTCAGGGCGTCCAGCCCGGTGCCCTTGTGGGCCGACACCGGCACGATGGGCTTGCCCTCCAGGAACGTGCCCGCCACCAGCTCGGCGGCCTCCTCGGTCACCACGGCCACGAAGTCGTCGTCCACCATGTCGATCTTGGCCACGACCACCAGGCCGCTCCGCACCCCCAGCGAGTCGAGGATCTCCAGGTGCTCGATGGTCTGGGGCATGACGCCCTCGTCCGCGGCGATCACCAGGAAGGCCAGGTCCACCCCGCCCGCGCCCGAGACCATCTGCCGGACGAACTTCTCGTGCCCGGGCATGTCCACCACGCCCAGCTGCACGCCGTCGCCCAGGTCCAGCTCGGCGAAGCCCAGCTCGATGCTGATGCCCCGCTCGCGCTCTTCCTTCAGGCGGTCGGTGTTGGTGCCGGTCAGGGCCGTGATCAGGGCGGTCTTGCCGTGATCGACGTGCCCGGCCGCGCCGAGGATGAAATGCCGGGTCTGCTGGGTCATGGTCCCTGTCGTGGATCTGCGGGTGAACGGGATCGAACCCATAGAATGCACCCTGCGGCGGGGGGCGGCAAGGGGGTTGCCCAGGCGATGCCGGGCCCCGCGCAGCCCGACGGCGCGACGACAATCATCCCCGGCGTCGCCTGACCCCTGGAAAGGCAATCCCCTCACGTGAGGGGATTGCGCCACCATCCATCAAGCGAGCGGCGATCGCGCGGGTCAGAACGGGATCGACACGCCCACGGATGTCGGCCCGGCGGCCACCCGCGCGCCGCCGGGCAGGAAGCCCTCGCCGGCGACCAGGTCGCCGCAGGCCAGGCCCAGGGCCGCGCCGAACACCACGTCCGAGAAGAAGTGGCGGCCATCCTCCATGCGGCCCATGGCCGTGGCCGTCGCCAGCAGCGCCGCGGGCGCGGCGGCCTTCCAGCCCAGGTGATGGCCCAGCACCGGCACCACGGCGAACGCCACCGTGGTGTGGCCCGAGGGGAACGAGTGCCCGCCGCCGCCGGGCCGCGTGCGGTTGACCGGCACCTTGACGGCCCACACCGCCGCGCTCGACAGCAGGAAGCCCTCGCACAGGTCGCCGCCCAGCGCCGCCGCACGCGCGTCGCCCGCCAGGTGGCCCACCGCCCAGGCGCCCGCCGACAGGCCGCCGATCACCAGGCCGTCGCCGTAGACGTTGCCCACGTCCGAGGCCACCTCCCAGGAACCCTGGTCCAGCTGCCGCTCGGCCGCCGAGGCGCTCTCCTCGTCGGCCACGTACAGGGCCGCCAGGCCGCCGGCCGCCAGGATGGCGGCCGTCCGGGCCCACGGCCCATGGGCCGGGCCGCGCATCGAGGCCAGGGCATCGCCCGGCCCGGCCGGCACGAGGGCCAGGCGCACCGTGTCGGCGGCGGCGGGCAAGGTCGGGGCGCCGGCGCCGCAGGCGGCGCCGCACGCAAGGGCCAGCAGGACCACGAGGAAGACCGACAGGACGGCGCGGAGCATGAAACATCCCTTGGTGGCAGGTGGCAGCCTGTCGAGG
>DAOPJF010000199.1:0-5424 GCA_035399525.1 Candidatus Krumholzibacteriia bacterium
GGTGTAGGGGTAGTTCGAGGCGCCGTCGTTGGGGAACCCGTAGCTCTTGGCCCACGAGTGCTCGCGGTTGTAGTCCGTGTTGCCCGCCCCGTACTTCGGGTAGCTGGCGTTCAGGTACAGATCGAGGACGCGCCCCGGGTCGGACGGATCCTGGTCGGCCGCCTCGAGCACGTTCCACGTGTCGGTGGACGTCGCCGTGTACGGGATCTTCAGGTGGTCCTTGATGGCGTCGTGGGTGGTGCTGCGCAGGGTGGCCGCCGTGCCGTCGTCGACGTTGTCGTAGTAGCCGGCGGGGACGAGCTTCGCGAAGGTCGGGGTGTCGTACGAGGGGATCGTGGTGGGGGCGGAATCGTCCGAGCAGCCGACGCACAGCAGGGCTGCCAGGAACGCCAGCCCCAGGATGAGCGAGCGAGATGTTGCGCGCATCCGGGTGGACCTCCTGTCGGGTGGAAAGTGGCACCGATGGACGCATCCTACTTTTCGACTGGGAATTCACCAAGCGCTTTGGTCATGAATCGGCGTTCAACTTCGGTCAACGACGCGGCCCCCGGGAACGTCCGCTCCCGGGGGCCGCAAGCCATTGTTGTTTTGATGTTTAACGCAGGCCGCTCATGTTCGGCTTGGCCTTGTTCGGGTACGGGGGCGTGGGCGGGATCCGCCAGGTGGCGCCCTCCTTCTGCAGGCGGTCCAGCAGGTGGGCGATGGCCGCGTCGAGCTGCGTGTCCTTGCCCGCCACCACGTCCGCCGGCATGTTCATCACCAGGATGTCCGGCTCGACGCCCCAACCCTCGATGGGCCAGGTCGAGTCCAGCGCGTAGAGGCCGAACTGCGGCGGCGTGGTCGTGCCGCCGTCCACCAGGTCCTGGTGGGGCTCGATGCCGATCGAGCCGCCCCAGGTGCGCACGCCCATGACCGTGGCCAGGTGCTTGCGCTTGATGGCCTCGGCGAAGAACTCGCCGTTGCTGCCCGTGTTCTCGTTGATCAGCACGACGATCGGGCCGTGCAGCACGCGCTCGGGGTTGCGGCCCGGGCCGCCCTCGCGCGGCTGGGTGATGGCCCACAGCGTGCGCTCGAGCCGGTCGATGATCATGTCGCCCACGAAGCCGCCGCCGTTCCAGCGCTCGTCGATGATGAGCGCCTCCTTGCCCGTCTGCGGGTAGAACAGGCGGCCGAACTCGATCAGCCCCGGCTCGCCCATGTTGGGCAGGTGCAGGTAGGCGATGCGGCCGTCGGTCTTCTGCTCGACGTAATCGTAGTTGCGGTCGACCCAGTCGCGGTAGCGCAGGTCGCGCTCCGAGCCCAGGGTCTTCACGCGCGCGGTGACCGCGCCCTGGGCCGTCGGCTTGCTGTTGGTGGTCACGGTGACCATGGCGCCGGCCTTGTCCTCGAGCGGGGCGTACGGGTTGTCCCCGGCCTTCACCTCGACGCCGTCGATGGCGATCAGGTAGTCGCCGTCCTTCACCGCGACGCCCGGCTCGGCCAGGGGCGAGCGGTAGTCCTCGTCCCAGGCCACGCCCGGCAGCACGCGGGCGATGCGGTAGTAGCCGGCGCCCTTCTCGACCGCGAGGTCGCAGCCCAGCAGGCCCGTGCGCACGCGCCGGCCGCCCTCCTCCATCTCGCCGCCGTAGATGTAGGTGTGGCCCAGGTTGAGCTCGCCGATCATCTCGCCGATCAGGAAGTTCAGGTCGCCGCGCGTGCCGCAGCCCTGGACGAACGGCTGGTACTTGGCGTACATGGCCTTCCAGTCGGTGCCCTGCGTGTTCTTGTCGTAGAACCAGTCGCGCTGGATGCGCCAGGCCTCGGCGAAGATCTGCTCGAACTCGGCCAGGTGGTCGATGCGCAGCTTCACCGCGCCGGGGTCCACCTTGCCGTCGCCGACCTTGCCGCCCTTGGCCGCGTCCACCACGCCGTACTTCGCACCGGCGCGGTAGACCAGCTTCTTGCTGTCGGCGCTCAGGTGGTAGTTGGCGATGCCCGAGAGGATGTCCTTGGTCTCGCCCTCGGCCAGGTCGTACTTCACCAGCTCCAGCTTGCCGCCGGTGCCGTCGTTCACGTTCTGGTACTTGGTGAAGTCGTACTCGTCCTTGCGCAGCAGCAGGAAGCCGCCCTCGACGGCCTCGAGGCGGAACCAGTTGGCCGCATCCACGCCCGGGCAGGCCAGCGTGCGCGCGGCCAGGCCGTCGGTCGCGACCGCGACGCCCGCGTCCGGCTTGGCGTCCTTGTCCTTCTTGTCCTTCTTCTGGTCCTTGTCGCCGGCGTCGACGGCGGCGGACACGTCGTCCTTGTAGAACGGCGACCGCACGCCCGCCTCGAGCACCACCGCGTACGGCCGCGCCATGTCCAGGAACACGTGGTTCTGGTCCTGGCGGCCCATCTGCGGGTTGAAGGTGCGGTTGGACAGGAAGAACAGCAGCTTGCCGTCGCGGCTGAACGACGGCGACCAGCTCGTCGCCAGGTCGTCGGTCACGTCGAAGGTCTTGCCGGTCTTCGTGTCGTACAGGCGGATGACCTCGTTCATGTTCTCGGTGTTGTCGCTGTAGGCGACCCAGCGGCTGTCGGGCGACCACACGTAGTCCTGGATGCCCCAGCGCTCCCAGGCGTCGTCCCAGCCGCTCTCGGCGATGGTCGTCACCTTGCCCGAGGCCACGTCCACCAGGTGCAGCTTCATGAACTTGTCGGCGAACAGGATGCTCTTCGCGTCGGGCGACCACACCGGCGGCAGCGTGAAGCCGTAGACGCCGTCGGTCAGCTGGCGCCAGGCGCCCGCGCCGTGCTGGTCGATCAGCCACAGCTGCTCCTCGCCCGTGCGGTCGCTGCAGAACACGACCTGGTCGCCCTTGGGGCTCCAGGCGGCGTTGCGCTCGCGCGAGCCCGAGGTGCGGGTCAGGTTCAGCGGGTCGCCCTCGTCCGCGGGCAGGTTCAGGATCTCGCCGCGCGCCTCGATCAGCACGCGCTCGCCCGCGGGCGACAGGCCGAACGAGCCGGTGGCCGGCTCGGGCGTCACCAGCCCGGAGCGCACGTGGCGCCGGTCGCTGGGGATCGTGATGGGCACGTCGCGCACGGCGCCGCCGGCGGTGTCCAGCACCTTCAGGCCCGCGCCGTTCTGGAACACGATCAGCCCGTCGCCCGACGACGGGAACTTCACGTCGTAGTCCTTGAAGTTCGTCATCCGCCGCAGGTCGCCGCCGTCGGGCGCGCACGACCAGATGTTCAGCGTGCCGTCCTCGCGGTCGCTGTTGTAGTAGATGCGGTCGCCCATCCACATGGGGAACTGGTCGGTGCCCGGCCAGTCGGTGATCTTCGTGATCGTGCCGGTGGCGAAGGTGGCGACCCACACGTCCTGGGCCATGCCGCCCTCGTAGCGCTTCCAGGTGCGCATCTCGCGCGGGATGCGGTTGTAGGCCACGGCGCTGCCGTCGGGGGCCATGCCCACCAGGGCGGCCTTGTCCAGGGGCAGCTTCATCGGCAGGCCGCCGTCCAGGGACACGCGGTAGACCTCCGAGTCGCCCACGGGCGCCAGGCGGTTCGAGCGGAACAGCACGCCCTTGCCGTCGGGGCACCAGTCCAGCACCTGGTCGAAGGCCGGGTGCCAGGTCAGGCGCCGCGGCACGCCGCCCATGATGTCCATGACGTACACGTCGCTGCCGCCGTCGTACTCGCCGGTGAAGGCCAGCATGGTGCCGTCGGGCGAGATCTTGGCGTACTGCTCGGTGCCCGGGTGCGCGGTGACGCGGCGGGCCTCGCCGCCCGCGACGGGCACGACCCACAGGTCATCCTCGTAGGTGAACACGATGTTCCCGCCGCCCACGTCGGCGAAGCGCATCACGTAGCCGGGCGAGTCGGGCTGGGCCCAGGCGACGGACCCGGCGAGAAGGACGACGAGGGCGAGAGCGACGGTCAGGCGTTTCACGGGAAACCTCCAGGGGCGGGGTCAGGGGCGGGACAGCCCCCTTCGTTCGCAGGCAACGGAAGAATGTTGCACGGACAGGCCCGTTGCGGCAAGGTCGCCGGAAGCACCCCCAACTCCCGGGAGATCGCCTTGGCTTCGCCGCTGTACGCCGACGCCGCCGTCTACGACATCCTGCAGACCCCGGGCACCGCGGCCGAGGTCGACGCCCTCGAGCGCGTCGAGGCCGCCTTCGGGGCCGAGGGCGCCCGGCGCGACGACCGCCTGTGGTACGAACCCGCCTGCGGCACCGGGCGTTACCTGCGCGTGGCCGCCGGCCGCGGGCGCCGCGTCGGGGGCTACGACCAGGATCCGGGCATGGTCGCCTATGCCGCCCGCCGCCTTGGCCAGGCCGTGCGGCAGGCCGGCATGACCGACCCCATGGTGCCGGGGGTGCGGCCCGGGGCGGTGGCCTTCGCCTTCAACCCCGTCAACACCATCCGCCACCTGCCCGACGACCGCGCCCTGCTGGCGCACCTGGCCCAGGTCGAGTGGCTGCTGGCGCCGGGCGGGCTGTACGTGGTGGGGCTGAGCCTGACCGACTACGCCTGGCTCGAGGACGAGGAGGACCTGTGGGAGGCCGCGCGGGGCGGCTGCCGCATCAGCCAGTTGGTCAACTACCTGATGCCCGAGCCCGGCACGGCGCGCGCGCGCATCGAGACGGTGCTCTCGCACCTGACCATCACGCGGCCCTCGGGCGTCGAGCACCGCGACGACCGCTACGACCTGCGATGCTATGACGAGCGGCAGTGGAAGCGCGTGCTCGAGCGGTCGCCGCTGCGGCGCCTGGGCAGCTGCGACGCGTTCGGCCGCCCGCTGGCGGGACGGCGCCTGCCGTACCAGCTCGAGGTGCTGGGGCGGCGCGGGCGCTGAACGTTCAGCGGCCGGCGGGGTGCGCGTCGTCGACGGTGGCGCGCCGCCAGGCCAGCGCCTCGAGCCGGGCGCGGGCCCGGTCGCGGGCGGCTTCGGCCTCGCCGATGGTGCGCGCCTCGGCGATGGCCTTCAGCCCTTCCTCGAGGGCCTGCTGCATGGTCTGCAGGTCGGTGTCCACCGGACGGCTGGATGCGTGGGTCATGGGGTCCTCCCGTTGGCGGCCGCCCGGCGCCCCGAGGCCGGCCGCGTTCGTCCCTTGGCGTTCCTTCGCGTCGATGCAGGGAGCGTACCCGCTCCACCGGTCAAATCATGCCGCCCCGCCGGGCCGCGGCAGGCCGCCGCGCAGGCCGCGCGGGCGAGGGCGGGAATTTCCTGCCGCCTGCGGCGGCGGCGTCGGCGGCCCGGGCCTGGCCGGACCGGCGGCAGCGCTGGTCAGGATCCGGACGGCGCCGGATCGGCCTGCGGCGTGCCCAGCTGCGAGACCAGCACGCCGCCCATCATCAGCACGCAGCCCGCGGCCCCGCGCAGCGACATCTCCTCGCCCAGCATCGCCCAGCCGCCGAGGGCGGCGAACACCGACTCGAGGCTCAGGATCACCGCCGCCG
>DAOPJF010000200.1:0-5422 GCA_035399525.1 Candidatus Krumholzibacteriia bacterium
ACTCGCCGCGCTCGAGCTCGGGCCTGAGGTCGACCATTTTGCTCGAGTAGGTGGCGCAGCCCGCCAGGAGCAGGAACGCCGGCAGCAGGGCGCCCGCCAGGACGCCCCGCCGCCGCACGACGTGGCAGGAACGCGGATTGGCCATGGGTCAGGGCTTGTACTTGCCCTTGCCGACGAACTTCTTGATCTTCTCGAAGCCCGCCCAGACCTTCGTGTTGTCCTCGAGGTCCACCAGGTAGCAGTCGACCTGGTAGTACTTCACCTGGTCGCCCTTCTCCTGGTCGAACATCGCGTTGATCTCGCCGATGAGCATGTAGTCGGCGCCCTTCTCGCGCCCCCACTGCTTCATGGTCTCCTCGGAGGAGAACTCCTGCTGGTCGGCGCGCTCGCCGCGGATCTGGTCGCGCTCCTCGGCCGAGGCCACGACACGCACGCGGCCGCCGTTGATGAAGTTGCGCTCGAGGTCGCCGATGAAGGTCTTGACCGCGATGTGCTCGGGGGTCTTGTTGCGGACGTTGCCGATGATCAGGTAGGGCTTCTTGCCCTTCTCGGCGATGAAGTCCTCGACCCAGGGGCTGGCGGTGATCTGCGTCACCAGGGCCGCCGACACCTTCTGGCTGTCGACGTCGTTCCACTCGCCGGACAGGTCGATCTGCTCCTCGACATCGACCCGCGTGACCTGCTTGCCGCTGCAGCCGCCCAGCGCCAGCAGCAGGACCGCCGCCGGCACGACCAGGGCGCGCAGGCGCCCGACGTTGCTCTTCATGGAAACCCTCCCGGCGCAGGGCGCGCCCGTCCATGGACCTTGGTTCAACTCTGCGGGAACGTCTCGATCAGGGGTGTCCCCATGGTCACCCCGCCGGACCGATTCGTCAACCCTCGGCCTTGCCCGCCGCGGGCGGCGCCGCGCCCGGCCACTCCTTGACCCAGATGTCGCGCTGCGGGAACGGGATCGGGATGCCCGCCGCCCCGAGGGCCTTGTAGATGCGCGTGTTCAGCTCGTCGGCCACCGCCGGCCGCGAACGCGGGTTGTCCGCCAGCACCAGCACCGCGAAGTCGAGGCTCGACTCGCCCATGCCCGTGAAGCGCACGATGGGCTCCTCGGCGGACGACACGCCGGGCAGCCCCCGCGCCGCCCCGGCCAGCGCCTCGCGCACCTGGTCGATGTCCGAGCCGTAGGCCACCCCCACGGTCGCCCGCACGCGCATCTGCAGGGTGGGTCCGCTGCTCTCGTTGACGATCTTGGCGTTGCCGATGACCGCGTTGGGCACGGTGACCTCGACGTTGTCCGCCGTCAGCAGGCGCGTCGAGCGCATGCCGATGTCGGTGACCTCGCCGCGGGTCACGTCGTCGATGATGATGACGTCGCCCACCTTGTAGGGCGCGTCCATGAGGATGAACACGCCCGAGATGAAGTTGGCCAGCGTGTCCTTGGCCGCGAAGCCGACGGCGATGCCCGCCACGCCGGCCGAGGCCAGCCAGCTGGCCAGGTTCACGTGCCAGGCCGCCATCAGCAGGTACGAGCCCACCGCCACCAGCGCGACCTTGTAGGTGAACTGGAACAGCGGCAGCGAGGCCGGCTGGATCCACGCGTACTTCGCCCCGCCATGGTGCACGGCGCGGAACACGATGCCCCCGGCCTCCATGGCGAAGCGGCCCCACACGAACACGCCCAGGGTGGCGGCCGTGCTGTGCAGCCAGGGCGGGTTGGCCGGCAGCAGCAGGAAGGCCGCCAGGCGGTCCATCCCGATGATCAGCAGGCTCAGGTACAGGGCCGGGCCCAGGCGGTCGACCACCAGGTCGTCCGAGCGCCCCCGCGTGCGGCTGGCCACGCGGCGCAGCACCGGCATCACGACCATCCGCACCAGGGCCATGGCCCCGAGCATGATCAGGACGATGATGGCCGGGTGGAACAGGGGGTGCCCGCGGTAGGGCTCGAGCAGGCTGCGGATCGGTTCCATCATTCCCCTTCGCCGCCGACGGGCAGGGCCGGCCGCACGTTCAGCACCTTTTCCTTGCGGATCTCGACGGTCCCCGGCTTCGCGCCCCGGGGCTTGGTCACGTAGCGCGCGCGCGTGGCCGACACCGCCACCTCGCGGGCTTCGCGCTTCTTCGAATGCCAGGCCGCGATGGCCGCGGCGGCCTTCACCGTGGCGTTGTCCGGCTCCTCGCCCGCGGGCACCCGCAGCACCACGTGGCTGCCGGGCAGGCCGCGCACGTGGAACCACCAGTCGTTGGGCGCGGCCATCTTCAGCGACAGGCGGTCGTTGTCCTGGTCGGTGCGGCCGGCCAGCACCTCCCAGCCTCCTGGCAGTTCGTACCGCCAGATCTTCGGCTCGACGCGCTCGGGGCGGGGCGGACGGGGCATGGCTTCCTCGGGTTCGCGGGCCGCGGACCATCCGCCCCCGCGCCCAATATGCACCAGGCGGCGGCGCCACTCAAGACTCGGCCCGTTGGCGCGATCCGTGCTAGTGTGACCGCCTGTCGCCGTCCCGTGCCGGAAAGGACCACCGATGGCCGCCGCCGCCGACCACGTCTACCGCCTGCGCCTGGGCAGGGCCGTCGTCGAGATGACGAGCCCCGAGCCGGGCTTCTGCCCCTTCCTGGCCGACTACTTCGGGCGGGCCAGCGACCCGGCCCCGGGCGCGGTCAGCGTCGAGATCATCCTGCAGCGGGACCCGGTCCCCTGCCCGGTGCCCAACAGCCTGCTGATGACCAAGAGCGTCGACGGCGGCGCCTTCGACATCGACCACGGCCTGGTGCGCGGCACATGGGACGCCGCGGCCGGGCGCGGCTCGGTCACCGTGCGGTCGACGCTGCTGCGCGGCCAGATGATGCGGGTGTTCGAGCAGCTGGTGTACCAGATGTTCCACAGCGCGGCCCACCGCCTGGGCTACCGCGCCGCACTGGTGCACGCGGCGGGCATCGCGCGGGGCGGCGACGGCTACCTGTTCGTCGGCCCCTCGGGCGCGGGCAAGTCGACCGTGGCCGGCCTCAGCGCGCACCACCGGGTGCTGAACGACGAGATGAACCTGGTGGAACTCGAGGGCCCGCGGGCCGTGCTGGTGGGGACGCCCTTCAACGCGTTCTTCGACGGCAAGGTCGAGGGCTCGGCGCCCCTGACGGCGGTGCTGCTGCTGGAGCAGGCGTCCGCCCACGCCCTGCTGCCCGCCAACCCGGCCCAGGCCGCGGCCGATCTCGCGGCCCAGGTCGCGCCGCCGGTCGGGCTGGGCGACCCGGTGCCGCTCGGCACGCGCGCGGCCATGCTCGAGCTGGCGCTGGCGATCCTCGAGCGGACGCCCGTGCACGTGCTGCGCTTCGCCAAGGACGCGGGCTTCTGGAACGTCGTGCCCCGGACATGAAACAGACCGGCCGCCTCGCGGCGGCCGGCCCCTCCATGTCCCCTATGTTCGACGACGGAACATCCGCCAGCGGTCCTGTGCGGTCCTAGATCGACCACCAGCTGCCGCGCCGACCCGAACGGTGGCCACCATGGTGACCGTCACGGCCGCCTTCATCGCAGCCGCCGCCCGAGTTGTCGGTGCCGTAGTCGCCGAAAACGCCGAACTTGATCTCGGTGGTCTTCAGCTCGGGGCGCTCGTAAGCCTTCTTCATCTCGTATACCTCGTTGCGAGTGGAAACGATGTTCCCCCTGACATGAGATATCATACACGGGCCCCTGGAAAATTGCAATACCGTTTCTTCAATGAAGGAGAATTTCTGTCTCAGTGTTGCTGACTATATATCACGAAGTTGCGACACTTGTCCCCCGACAGTCCCCCGGATAAAATTTCACTTTGGTTGTCTTTTTTGTGCTATAGTATTTGTCGTATCCATGTCTCGGTCCGGTCCCCAGCGGGGTGGTGCCCATGCGGAGATTGCGTTGCCTGACCCTCGCCGCCGTCGTGGCCCTGGCCGCCTGCGAAGCCGCAGCCCAGGCCGGAGCGCCCACGCCGCCTGCCGCCCTGGCGCAGGCGCCCTCCCTCGCCGGTGCCCGGGTCCCGGCCGCCGCGGTCGCAGCCCAGGCTGACCTGCCGACGCCGCATCACCGCGTCGCCGCTTCGACGCGCCCGGCATCGGCCCCGGTCGCCCTGCACCCGGCACTGCCACCGGTGAAGACGCCGGGCGCGAAGGCCGAGCCGATCCTGCTGACCCCCGACGTCCGCGCCCGCATCGACGCCCTGCTGGCGTCGGACGCCATGCGCCGCGCCGGCGGCCCCGCGGTCCCGGCCGAGCCGTCGGCGCCCGCCGACCCGGCCTCCCGCCCTGCGGACAAGGCCCTGCCCTGGGGCGCCAACACCCTGCTGGCCAACCCCACGGACATGGACGACGAGTACGTGTCCCTGGCGGTCAGCCCGCTGACCGGCGCCATCTACGCCACCTTCGCGGCCACCGACCTGGGCGGCACCGACCGCGACATCCACATCTCCCGTTCCCAGGACAACGGCCTGACCTGGACCACCTGGGAGATGCCGTCGTACACCGCCGACGAGTACCACCCCGACCTGGCCATCGACGCCGCCGGCTACCTGCACGTGGTGTGGATCGCCGCCCCCGGCACCCTGATGCGCGCCCGCAGCAACGCGCCCGACAACCCGCAGGGCTGGGCCTTCGTCGAGGGCCTGGCCGCGGACGAGCCCCTGGCCACGCCGTCGATCGCCGTCTCGGGCGGCGGCGACTTCGCGCGCGTGTTCATCGCCCTGGGCTGGCAGACGGTGAACTGGGACCTGTTCGCGTACGAGTGGACCCTGCTGTTCATGTACTCGTCCGACGGCGGGCGCAACATCACCTACGACTACTTCCTGCCCGACGGCTACCCCGACTACTGGCCCGACGTGACCATGAGCGGCAGCCTCGTGCACTTCATCAACGCCCAGGCCGACTACGACACCGGCGAGATGGACATCCTGATCGCCAGCGACCAGTACAGCGGCAGCTTCATGGACGTGGCCAGCCTCACGGGCTGGACGAGCAACAACTGCGGGTTCCCGCGGCTGACCGGCCAGGGCGACCAGGTCTTCGCCGTCTACCAGCACGACTGGACCGACGGCTTCAACACCGACGGCGACATCATCTACGCCTACAGCTGGGATGCGGGCGCCAGCTGGTTCGGTCCCGTCGAGATGATCGCCGATCCCTACGAGAGCGTGGGCCCCACGGTGTTCACGCGCAACGGCGTCGTGGGCTGCCTGTGGCTGGATGCGCCCGCGGGCGGCGACGAGTTCGACCTCGCCGCACGGCTGGGCTCGGGCGGCGGCCACTCCTCACTGTTCGGCGGCGTGGAGACGGTGACCGACCAGCCGCGCGTCGAGCCGCAGTTCCACAGCACCGCCGGCGTCGCCCTGGCCACGGGCGTGCGCGCGGCCTGGAGCGACCGGCGCAACTACGCGACCCAGGGCCGCAACATCTACACCGCCTCGCG
>DAOPJF010000201.1:0-5421 GCA_035399525.1 Candidatus Krumholzibacteriia bacterium
GGCGTCGACCGCCAGCACGCCGAACTCCTCGGCGCCGGCCTTCGGCACCACGCAGACGGCCAGCGACAGGCAGCCGCTGTGCCCCGCGTGGAACGACAGCAGGCGCGCGTAGTCCATGCGGTAGACATGGTCGCCCGAGAGGATCAGCACCCACTCGGGCCGCCGGTCCTCCAGCAGGTAGATGTTCTGGTACACGGCGTCGGCCGTGCCCTCGTACCACTTCTGCCCCACCCGGTGCTGCGGCGGGATGCGGTAGAGGAACTCGCCGGCCTCGTAGCTGAAGATGTTCCAGCCGCGCTGCAGGTGCTGGTCCAGCGAGAACGACTTGTACTGCGTCAGCACGTAGATCTGGCGCAGGCCGCTGTTGATGCAGTTGCTCAGCGTGAAGTCGATGATCCGGTAGGCGCTGCCGAAGGGCACGGCGGGCTTGGATCGGTCCTTGGTGAGCGGATGCAGGCGTTCGCCCTGGCCCCCCGCGAGGATCAGCGAGAGGGTCCCGCGCGTCATGTCCCGGCTGTTCAAGAGTGCACTCCACCCGCGGGACCGGCGGTCCCGGGTTCTGCCGTCTGCAATCGGCTCAGCTCCGCGAAGCCACCCGCCCGTCCAGGACGTTGCGGACCGTCTCCACCAGCTCGGTGACATCGGCCGACTTGGTCACGTACGCATCCGCGGCCCAGGTCAGGTAGTTGTCACGGTAGCTGGAGAAGGCGGTGTTCAGGACGACGGGAATGCGGTTGTCCCGGTCGAGGATGCGCTGCAATGCTTCGATCCCGTCCATCCCCGGCATCCTGATGTCCAGGACGACCAGGTCGGGCTTCATGGTCTGGACATACTCGAGACCCTGCGCGGCCGTCCCGGCCGTCAGCGTGTCGAATCCTGCCCGGCGAAGCTCCGTCTCGTACAGCAACCTGAGGTGGGGCTCGTCGTCGACGATCAACACCTTGCTCACGTCCGGCCTCCTCGGCATCACACCCGTCCGCGCCGGACGGGCGCGCTCCATCGTTTCACTATAGGACATCGTCACCCCTTGCGCCAGCGTTGCCATGGTCATCGTCGTCCCGGGGGAACGGCAGGATGAACGCGAATTCCGCGCCTCCCCCCGGCCGATTCAGGGCCTCGGTCACCCCGCCGTGGGCCTTGACGATCTGCGCGCAGATGGTCAGTCCCAGGCCGGAACCGGTCGGTTTCGTGGAGAAAAACGGCGCGAACAGCTTGTCGGCGAGGTCCGGTGCAAAACCCGGGCCACTGTCGGCCACCGCGATCCGCACCCCGCCCTCCAGAACCCGGGTCGAAACGGTCATGAATCCGCCTTCGCCGGCCGCCTGCATGGCGTTGACCAGGAAGTTCTCGAGCACCTGCTGGATCTCCCCCGGGTGGCAGGGCACGCGGGTCGCCCCGGCCTCGAGGTCCCAGTCCAGGGTGATGGCCCGGTCCTCGAGCCGGTTCAGGAAGCGGGTCGCCGTCTCGCGCACCAGCTCGTCCACCACCACCGAGGCGCGCGTCTGCTTCTGCGGCCGGATGAAGTCCAGGAGATCGTGGATGATCCGCTCCATCCGGCCCACCTCCTCGGTGATGATCGACGCGTACTGCCGGTTGGGGTCGGACTTCTCCAGCGACCGCTCGAGCGCCCGCGCGAAGCCGCCGATGGCCACCAGCGGGTTGCGCAGCTCGTGGGCCACCACCGCCGAGGTCTCGCCCATGACGCTCAGCCGCTCCATGCGCAGCAGCGTCTCCTGGTCCTCGCGCTGCTTCTGGTGGGCCTTGCGCAGGTCGATCAGGCGCCGCTCGAGCTCGCGGTACAGGCGGCTGTTCTCGATGGCCGTCGCGCTCTGGTTGGCGAACATCTGCAGGAACTCGAGGTCCAGGTCGGTCACCGGCACGCCGCTGAAGGGATTGTCGGCGATGATCACGCCCAGGGGCCCGCGCCGCGTCGTCAGGGGTGCGACGGCGAACTCGCGGCCGCCGAGCCAGCCGAGCACCTGCTCGACGCCGCGGCCGGGCGTGCCGGCCATGGCCCGCACGCCCTGGCGGTTGTGCATGGCCCGCACCAGCAGGTGGTCCGTGTCCGCCAGCGGGATGCGCATGCGCCCGACGATGGCGTTGACCGCCATGTCGGTCTGCTTGATGGACCGGTCGTAGTTCGTCATCATCGCGAACAGGTCGCCCTGCCCCGTGGCCAGGTCGCCCCAGATGCGCCAGGCCTCCTCGGCCGTGCCCGGCCCGATGGCGATCTCGCCGCGCAGTTCGCTCCCCCCCTCGTCCACCAGCAGCAGGAAGGCGCGGTTGAAGCGCAGGCCCTCGCCCGCGGTCACGCAGATCAGCACCGCCTGCAGGATCTGCTCGAGGGACAGGTTCGCGCCGTACAGCGCCTCGCTCACCTGGTTCAGCAGCGAGAGCTTGGCCAGCCGCACCGCGCGCAGCTCCTCGTCGTGCTCGCGCTGGCGCAGATCCGTCAGGAACATCAGGCAGTGCGGCCCGGCGGCCGTCTCGAAGCGCGAGCAGCGGATCTCCGCCGGCACCAGGTCCCCGTGCGCCGGCCGCAGCTGCACGTGCAGCAGGCCCGAGGCGCCGCAGGGCACCCCGCCGCGGCAGGCGTCCAGGAGCTCGGGCGGCACGACGATGTCCATCAGCGAGCGGCCGTGCAGCGCTTCGGGGCCGCAGCCCAGCAGGCGGGCGGCGCCCTCGCTGCCGGCGATGACGGCCATGTCCGCGGTCACCAGCAGCAGCGGCCGCTGGCTCTGCAGGAAGCTGGCCGCGATCAGTTCGCAGCGCTCGGGGCCCGGTTCAACGGCCACGCTCGATCCTCCCTTGCGCCTCGGCCACCGCTTCGGCGTAGAGGGCCTCGTAGGCCTCCGCCGAGCGCGACCAGCTGAAGTCGCAGGCCATGCCGCGGGCCTGCAGGCGCGCCCAGGCCTCGCGGTCGCCGAACGCCTGCGCGGCGCGGCGCAGCGTCGCCAGGAGCGCCTCGGGCCGCGCGTCATCGAACACGAAGCCCGTGCCGTCCGGCCCGGCGGCATCGACGACCGTGTCGGCGAGACCGCCCGTGCGCCGCACCACCGGCGGCGTGCCGTAGCGCAGCGCGTACATCTGCGACAGGCCGCACGGTTCGAACAGGCTGGGCATCAGGAACAGGTCGCTGCCGGCGTAGATGCGGTGGGCCAGCCCCTCGTCGAAGGTCCCGACGAAGGCGACCCGGCCCCGGTTGCGGACCGCCGCGGCGCGCATGGACTCTTCCAGCCGCGGGTCGCCGGTGCCCAGGACCGCGAACGTGAACCCGTCGCCGGCCAGGCGGTCGACCACCGGCAGCAGCAGGTCGACGCCCTTCTGGTCCACCAGCCGCCCCACGAATCCGCAGAGCGGCGCATCGATCGCCGCGTCGAGGCCGAGCTCGGCGACCAGCCCGGCCCGGCACGCGGCCTTGCCCTCCAGGTCGCCGGGGCCGAACACGGCCGGCAGCGCCGGGTCGTGCCGCGGATCCCAGGTCTCGTACTCGCCGCCGTTGAGGATGCCGCGGTAGTGGTCGCCGCGACCGGCCAGCACGCCCTCGAGCCCGCAGCCGAAACGCGGGTCGGCGGTGGTCTCGCGCGCGTAGGTGGGGCTGACCGTGTTCAGCCGCTCGGCGGCCAGGATGCCGCCCTTCATCAGGTTCAGCCCGCCGTGGAACTCCAGCAGGCCCGGGTATGCCGCCAGCGCCGCCGGCAGGCCGAGTTCGGCCACGGCGGCCGTGGGGTGGGCCTCCTGGTGGGCCAGGTTGTGGATCGTCAGCACGCCCGCCGCAGGACCGGGCAGCGTGCGGCCGGCCCAGAGCTCGCGCCGGAGCACCAGCGCCGCCGCGGCCGCGGCGTCGTGGGCGTGGATCACGTCGACGGGCCAGTCCATCAGCCGCGGCAGCTGCAGCGCCGCGGCCGCGTGCAGCGCCGCGCGGGCCAGGCTGTCGGCGAAGCCCCGGCCCTGGGCATCGGTGTACACGCCCGGTCGGGCGAACAGCGGCGATTCCACCAGCAGCGTGCGCACCGCGCCTCGGCCCGAGCCCGCCACGTGCCAGCGCACGTCGTGCATCGACGCCCCCGAGCGCACCACCAGCGGCGGCAGCTTGGCCAGCGGCCGGATGTCCAGGCGCTTCCGGTCCAGGTCCCCGTACAGCGGCAGCGCGATGCGCACCTCGTGGCCGCGCCGTCCCAGCTCGCGGGCCAGGGCCCCGACCACGTCGGCCAGCCCGCCCACCTTGACCAGGGGCGCCGCCTCGGCGCTGACCATCAGGATGCGCATGCTAGGCCTCCTCGCCGCGCAGGCGACGCGCCGCCGTCTCCGGCGGCACGGCGTTGATGAAGAAGCCGGTTCCGGCCTCGAAGCCCGCCAGCCGCGTCAGGCGCGGCAGGATCTCCAGGTGCCAGTGGAACGCGGCCGCGGCCGGTTCGTGCGCCGGCTGCCGTACCAGCGGCGCGCCGTGGACGACCAGGTTCAGCGGCGGGTCCGGGTGCAGCCGCTCCAGCCCGGCCAGGGCCCGCTGCAGCAGGTCGGCCAGCGCCTCCAGGTCGGCATCGCCGCAGGAGGTCAGGTCGGCGGCATGGGCCCGCGGCACCAGCAGCATTTCGTAGGGCAGGCGGCTGGCCCAGGGCGCCAGCACGACCCCGGCCGGCGACGCCGCCACCAGGCGGTCGCCTGCCGCCTCTTCGCGGGCGGCCAGCCCGCACAGCAGGCAGCCGCCGTCGTGCCCGGCGGCCAGGAAGCGCCCGGACTTGGCCTCGACGGTCTCGGGCACCACCGGCGTGGCGATGACCTGGGCGTGGGGATGGGCCAGGGTCGCCCCCGACTCGGGGCCGTGGTTGACGAAGGCCAGCACGTACCGGCGGTCCGGCGCCGCGGCCAGCGCGCGGGTGCGCTCGCGGATCATGCCCAGCAGGTCGGCCAGGCCCCGGCGACCGACCGTGGTCGGCCCCTCGGCATGCACCGGGGTGTAGACGATGACCTCGTGGGCGCCGATCCCGGGACGGGCCGGCAGGCCGGCCGGCGCCGCGGCGGCCGGGGCGGGCGCCTCGGCCAGGGCCGGGTACATGTTGGGGAAGGCGCGCACGCGCCAGCCGGGGGCGTTCGGGGCGGCCCCGCCCGGGCGGCCCCAGGCGGCGGTCTCGGGGGTGGTCAGGTGCTCACGACCGGGGCAGAACGGGCACGCGCCGGCGTCCGCGGTCGCCCGCGTCGCCAGCCGGAACTCGTTGGGGCGCCGCCCCCGGTCGGCCGCCACGATCACCCAGCGGCCCGAGAGCGGATCCTGCCGCCATTGGGACATCCGTGTCCCTCCCCGCAGTCCAGGAACCTTCGAGATTTTTCGGCGCGGGGCGGAACCTTTCCTCCCCGCCCGCGTAGGATAGCACCGTGGACGGAGAAGACAACGCTTTCCCCTCCGGACACCTCCGGTTCAGG
>DAOPJF010000202.1:0-5397 GCA_035399525.1 Candidatus Krumholzibacteriia bacterium
CGGCGACGGTCTCGGCTTCCTTCGCACAGTAGTTCACGGAGATGCCCTTGTACGAGCTGCCCGTCAGGAACAGCCCGGGGTGATGCTCGAGTTCGCGGGCGACGGCGGCCAGGCGGGCCAGGTGCCCCGGCACGTACTGGGCGATGGCCCGCTGGTGCCGGATGATGCGCACCATCTCGGGCGCGCCCTTGATGCCCAGCAGCGGGCGCAGCTCGGACAGCGTGACGCCCAGCAGGGCCTCGTCGTCCAGGTCCAGGGCGCCGGGGTTCGAGGCGCCGCCGGCCATGCAGCGCAGCAGCACCTTCCCCTCGGGCGCGCGGCGCGGGAAGATGCTGCTGGTCCACAGCACGCCCAGCAGCTCGCGCTTCTCGCGCGTGGGGATCAGCATGCCGAAGCCCTGCAGGTCGTGGCGCACCGCGGCGCGGTCGAAGCCCAGGGCCAGCACGGCCATGGGCGCGAACGGGATCTTCACCAGCTGCTCGTGCAGCACCGGCGAGACCTCGCGCAGGTGGACGGCGGCAGCGTGGGCAGGCGACGCGTCGACCACCGCGTCGAAGGGCCCGGCGTCGAAGTCGTGGCCGGCCACGCGCCAGCCGCCGCCGGCGTCGCGGCCCACCCGCGAGACGGCCGTGCCGGTGCGCAGCTCGGCGCGCGGGTCGCCCTGCAGCACGCCGACCAGGGCGTCGATGAGCTGGCCCATGCCGCCGTTGAACGAGGTGAGCACGCCGCTGGGACCCGCGTCGGTGCCGGCCTTGCCCGCGCGCTTGCGCTGGCGGGCCAGCGCGGCCATGGCCTTGAACAGGCCGCCGTGGTCGCGCTCGAGCTCGACCATGCGCGGGAACGCGGCCGCGAGGCTCAGCTTGCGCGAGTCGCCCCCGAACACGCCCTTGACCATGGGGTCGAGCATGACCTCGGCGAACTCGGCGCCCAGGCGGCGGCGGCCGAAGGCGTCGACCGTCTCGTCGGTGGCCGGATCGTCGGCGGCGCGGCCCAGGTCGCGCCGCCTCGGCACGAACAGCTCGCCCGCCATGCGCAGCTTGGCGCGGCCGGGCATGAGCTTCGACTGCAGGAACGCCTTGGGCGAGGTGGGGATCTCCTGCAGGCGTCCGTCCACCAGCAGGAACCGGTGGCGCGTCAGGTCGCTGCTGCGCAGCAGCTCGCCCTCGAGCCCGGCGCGGGCGGCCAGGCGCAGGGTGGCCGGCTCGCTGTCCAGGAACCCGTTGGGGCCCCACTCCATCTGCCAGCCGCCGTCGCGCAGCGTCTGCAGGTTGCCGCCGGGCGTGGCGGCCTTCTCGAACACGGTCACCTGCAGGTCGAGGCCGCGCGCGGACGCGCGGTCGAGCAGGTTGACGGCCGTGGCCAGCCCGGCGATGCCGCCGGCGACGACGGCCACCTGGCGGGGCGTGCGGTCACTCATGGCCGGCCCTTTCCGCGCCGAAGGCCCGCGCCGCGATCTCGTCGGCCATGGAGGCCAGCCAGGTCGCGTCGAGGTTCAGGGCGGCGCCCCGCTGGTAGTGGTGGATACCGGCCTTCTCGGCGTCCTCGCGCAGCTCGATGTCCAGTTCCATCAGGGTCTCGATGTGCTCGCAGGTGAAGCTGACCGGCTGCACGTGCAGGCGGCGGCGTCCTTCGCCGGCCAGGCGCGCGGTCTCGGCGGTGATCTCCGGGCCCAGCCACTTGATGGGCCCGACCCGGCTCTGGAAGGCCAGCCGCGGATGCGTGCCGCCGGCCACGCGGTCGAGCCAGGCGGCGTCCACGGCGGCCCGCACGCGGGTGTGCACCGCATCGACCGTCTCCATGGTCTGCACCAGGTAGGGATCGCCGCCGTCGATCATCTTCTGGGGCAGCGAGTGGGCCACGTACACCAAGGCGGCCTCGCCCGGGTCGACGCCCTCGTCCCGCCACCGCTGCAGCGTGGCGATCACCGGCGCGGCCAGGGCGGCGAGGAAGCCGCCCTGCAGGTGCCATTCGGGGATGACGTGCACCGGGCGGCCGGGGGCGTGGGCCTTCAGGCCGTCCAGCAGGAAGCCCAGCGTGGCGCCGTTGGTGGCGCACGAGTACTGCGGGTAGGTGGGCACGACGACGAACTGCTCGGCGCCCTCCCTCACCAGCTGCGGCACCGTCTCGGCCGGGAACGGCCGCCAGTAGCGCATGGCCATGGCCGGCAGCGTGCGCAGTCCGCGCGCGGCCAGGCGGCCGGCCAGGTCGCGGGCCTGGGCCAGCGTGGTGTCCAGCTGGGGCGTGCGGCCGTCGGGGCTGATGGCCAGGTACCGCTTCTTCACGCCGGGCGTGCGCACGGTGGCGATGAACTTCCCCAGCAGCGGCCCGAACGGCCTGGGGGCCGGGAAGATCATCGGATCGCCGAACAGGTTCAACAGGAACGGACGCACGGCGTCCGGCCCGTCGGGGCCGCCCATGCCCGTCAGGATCAGGCCGGTGGTGCGGCCCGGGTCCAGGCGGTCCTTCGGATAGGGGCAGGGCTGCTCGTTCACCGGGGCCCTCCTAGACGGTCCTCGAGAACAGCGGCTTGTCGCTGTCCTGGGCCAGGTACGCGTCGAGGATCATGGCCACGTTGCGCACGAAGTAGCGGCCCTTCTCGGTGATGCGCAGCCCGAAGTCGTCCCGCGTGACCAGGCCGTCCTCGACCAGCGGCGGCAGCTGCGCCAGGCTGTCGGCGAACAGCTCGTCGGCGCGCCTGCCGTAGGCGGCCTTCGTCAGCTCCCAGGGCAGCTCGAGGTTGCACATGATGTTCAGGATGGCCAGCCGGCGCAGCTTGTCGTCGTCGCTCAGCTTGTGGCCCTTGACCACGGGCAGCCCGCCCTGGTCCACCAGCTGCGACCAGCCCTCGTAGGTGGCGTCGTTCTGCACGAAGCGGTCGCAGACGTCGCCGATGCCGCTCATGCCGAAGGCCAGCATGTGCGGCGCGGGCTTCGTCGCGTAGCCCATGAAGTTGCGGTGCAGGGCGCGGTTCTTCAGCGCGAGGGACAGCTCGTCGTCCTGCTTGGCGAAGTGGTCGATGCCGATCCAGTCGTAGCCGCCGTCGCGGAACATGTCGACCGTCAGCTGGAACAGGGCGAACTTCTCGTAGCCCTTCAGCATGATGGTCGTGTCGACCTTCTCCTGGTTGGGGCGCACCCAGGGCACGTGGGCGTAGCTGAAGCAGGCCACGCGGTCCGGCGCCAGGCCGATGACCTCGCCCAGGGTCTCGCTGAAGCTCTCGCGGGTCTGCCCCGGCAGGCCGTACACTAGGTCGATGTTCACACCCTCGAAGCCGGCCTCGCGGCAGCCGTGGTAGACTTCGAGCGTCTTGTCGCGCGACTGGCGCCGGCCGATGGCCTTCTGCACGCGCGGCTCGAAGTCCTGCACGCCCAGGCTGATGCGGTTGAAGCCGGCCGCCTTCAGGAAGGCCGCCTGCTCGGGCGAGCCGATGCGCGGGTCGATCTCCAGCGACACCTCGGCGTGGGGCGCCACGGCGAAGGCGCCGCGGAACATGGCCAGCACGCGTTCGACCTGCGCGTTGTTCAGGTAGTTCGGCGTGCCGCCGCCCCAGTGGAACTGCACCACGCGCCGGCCGGTGCCGATCAGGTCGGTGACCCGGCCCAGCTCCTGCTCGAGGCGGTCGAGGTAGGACGTGACCTCGTCCTTCTCGTGGGTCACCAGCATGTTGCAGCCGCAGTAGTGGCAGGCCTTGGCGCAGAAGGGCACGTGCAGGTAGATGGCCAGCTCGTCGTCCGGGCGGCCCTTCAGCTCGGCCAGGGCCTCGCGGTACTCGGCCTCGCCGAACGCCTGCTTCCAGGCCGGGACAGTGGGGTAGCTGGTGTAGCGGGGCCCCGGCTTGTTGTACTTCTCGACGAAGGCTTCGCTGATGGGGACGGCCATGCGTCTCTCCTTCTATCTAGCGACGGAACCCTTGGACGGTCTCGACCAGGGTTTCGACGGCGGCGATCGGCGTGGGCGGCGTGATGCCGTGGCCCAGGTTGAAGACGTGACCCTTGGCCTTGGCGCCCGCTTCGCAGATCTCGAGCGCCCGGTTGCGGATCTCGTCATCCGTGCCGAACAGGGCCAGCGGGTCCAGGTTGCCCTGCACCGCGAAGCCATGCAGGCGCGGCAGCGTGGCGGCCATGTCCATGGTCCAGTCCAGGCCCAGGGCCTCGACGTCCAGGGTGGTCACCAGGTCCAGGTAGGGCGCGCTGCCCTTCAGGAAGTAGATGCGCGGCACGCCCAGGTCTTTCAATCCGTCCATGATGCGCCGCACGCAGGGCAGCACCACGCGCGCGTAGTCCCGCGGGTGCAGGATGCCGCCCCAGGTGTCGAACAGCTGCACCGCGTCGACGCCCGCCTCGACCTGCATGCGCAGGTAGGCCAGGGTCTGGTCGGTGAGCTTGGCCATCAGCCGGTCCAGCAGGTCGGGCCGCCGGTAGAGCATGGTCTTGAGCTCGGCGAACTCCTTCGAGCCGCCGCCCTCGATGAGGTAGGTGGCCAGGGTGAACGGGCTGCCGGCGAAGCCGATCAGCGGCGTCGTGTCGCCCAGGCCCTCCTTCATCATGCCGATGGCCTCGGCCACGTACGAGGTGCCCTCGCGCGGCTCGTAGGTGTGCAGGGCGTCGATCTCGGCCTCGGTGCGCACCGGCTTCTCGAGCTTCGGTCCGCCGTGGCTGAAGTCGAAGGGCGCGCCCATGGCCTCCAGCGGCGTCAGGATGTCGCTGAACATGATCGCGGCATCGAACCCGAACCGCCGGATGGGCTGCAGCGTGACCTCGCAGGCGGCCTCCGGGGTGCGGCACATCTCGTTGAACGAGTACTGCTTGCGCACTTCCTGGTATTCGGGCAGGTAGCGGCCGGCCTGGCGCATGACCCAGATGGGGGTGCGCTCGGTGGGTTCGCCCCGCAGGTTCTTCAGGAAGAGGCTGTTCTTGACGTCGCCCATCGGTCTCAGCTCCAGGACTGGAAGGTGTCGGCCACGGCGGCCACGGTGGTGTCGATGTCCGCATCGGTGTGCGCGGCGCTCAGGAAGCCCACTTCCCAGCCCGACGGCGCCAGGTAGACGCCCCGCTCGATGAGCGCCCGGTGCAGCCGGCCGTAGACCGGCATCTTCGTGCCGTCCACGTTCTCGACCGCGCGCGGGGCCTCGGGCTGGAACACGGTCCAGAACAGCGAGCCCTGGCGCACCACGCTGGCGGTGACGCCGGCGTCGGCGGCGGCCCTGGCCAGGCCCGCCTCCAGGCGCGCGCCCTTGCGCTCGAGGTCCTCGTAGAAGCCGGGGCGGCCCGTCTTCTCCAGCGTGACCAGGCCGGCGGCCATGGCCACGGGGTTGCCGCTCAGGGTGCCCGCCTGGTACACGCCGCCCAGGGGCGAGACGTGGGCCATGATGTCCCCGCGCGTGGCGTAGGCGCCCAC
>DAOPJF010000203.1:0-5384 GCA_035399525.1 Candidatus Krumholzibacteriia bacterium
CACGTCCATCGTCGTCGGCGACGGTGCCCTGAGCGGCGTGCCCGGCGCACCCGTGCTGCAGGGCCTGCGCCTGGCGCCGAACCCGTTCAACCCGCGCACCACCGTCGGCGGCGCGCTCGAGGCCCCCGCCGTCGCGCGCCTGACGGTGCACGACCTGCGCGGCCGCCTGGTGGCCGTGCTGCACGACGGCCCCATGGCGGCGGGACCCTTCGCCCTGGCCTGGGACGGCCGCGGCGACGACGGGACGGCGGCTGCGGGCGGGCTGTACCTGTTCCGCCTCGAGACCACGGGGGCCTCGGCGGTGACCAAGGGCCTGCTGCTGAAGTAGCGGGCTGGGCGGCGGCGGCGTTTGCGGCTAACTTGGGGCGATCCTTGCCCCGGCCGCACCCCTTCGCCCCGGAGACCGCCGTGACCCGCAACTTCGGCTTCGCCCAGGCCGACCTGACCACCGCGCCGGTGCCCGAGCTCGTGCGGCGGCTGGCCATCCCCGCCTCGATCGGCTTCTTCTTCAACACCATGTACAACGTGGTCGACACGTTCTGGGCCGGACGCCTGTCCACCGACGCCCTGGCGGCCCTCTCGCTGTCGTTCCCCGTGTTCTTCGTGCTCATCGCCATGGGCTCGGGGTTCTCGACGGGCGCCACCGCGCTGATCGGCAACGCGCTGGGCCGCAGCGACCGGCGCGAGGCGGCGCTGACGGCCGCACAGGGCCTGGTGCTGGGCGGGCTGCTGACCGTGTTCGTGATGGGCGTGGGCTACGCGGCCATCACCCCCATGTTCCGGCTGCTGGGCGCCACCGACGCCTACCTGGCCATCTGCCTGCAGTACATGCGGGTGATCCTGGCGGGCAGCGGCTTCGTGCTGACGTTCTACATGCTCAACGGCATCCTGAACGCCCAGGGCGACATGAAGACCTTCCGCGACTACCTGATCGGCGCCACGGTGGCGAACCTGGTGCTCGACCCCTGGTTCATGTTCGGCGGCTTCGGGCTGCCGGCCATGGGCGTCCGGGGCATCGCCCTGGCGACCATCCTGTGCCAGGCAGGAGGCCTGGTGTTCATGACGCGCCGGCTGCGCGCCACCGGGCTGCTGCGGCACGGCGAGGGCGCGCGCTGGACGCCCGACGGCCGGGTGCTGCGGGCCATCGCCGCGCAGGGCATCCCCGCGAGCCTGAACATGATGAGCGTCGCGGTGGGCATCTTCATCATCACCTGGTTCCTGAGCCGCTTCGGGCAGGCGGCGGTCGCGGCCTACGGCGCGGCCACGCGCATCGAGCAGATCGCGCTGCTGCCCACCATCGGGCTGAACATGGCCACCATGACCCTGGTGGCGCAGGCCAACGGCGCGGGGCTGTTCCCGCGCATCCGCGAGGTGGTGCGCACGGCGCTGCGCTACGGCGCGGTGGTGATGCTGTTCGGGTCGGCGCTGGTGTACTTCGGGGCGCGGCCGCTGATGGACCTGTTCACCGACGACGCCGCGGTGATCGGCATCGGCGCACCCTACCTGCGCATCGCGGCGTTCATCGAGTTCGCCTACGTGCTGCTGTTCGTCAACACGTCGGCGCTGCAGGGCCTGAAGAAGCCGGCCTTCGCCCTGTGGATCGGCCTGTACCGCCAGATCGTCGCGCCCATCGCCGTGTTCTGGACGGTGACGCGCGTGCTGGACAAGGGCCTCTTCGGCATCTGGTGGAGCATCTTCGCCATCACCTGGTCGGCCGCGATCGTGGCCGTCTGGTGGGCGCACCGCCAGGTCGGCCGCAGCGCCGCCGACGCGATGCAGGCGGCCGAGGAGGCGGCGTGACGGGGCCGCGCCGCCGCTAACCGATGGTCTTGTGGGTGCCGTCGCAGAACGGCGCGCCCGCCGTGTGCTTGCACTGGCACAGCGCGACCCGCTTCGTCTCGGCCATCTCGAAGATCTGCGGGCGGAAGGCGCTGCCGCCGTGGCTGCCGTCGCAGAACGGCTGGTTGGCCGAGCCGCCGCAGGTGCAGTAGGCGTACTTGCCCGGCGCCAGCTCGAGCACGGCGGGGCGGGTGTCGGCGATCCTGGGCTTGTCCATGGTCTCCTCCGGGGTCGGGGGCGGCCGGGGCGCCGCCGCATCAGGCACATGGTAGGAACGAACGCCGGCGCGGCAAGCGGCCGAATCGTCGTTTGCCCGGGCGGAGCAGGCGTGTACACTGGCGCCTGGAGGATCTGCATGAACGACTTCATGAACGAGGCCGTCGCCGAGGCGGCCCGCGGCATCGCCGCCGGCGAGGGCGGCCCCTTCGGCGCGGTCATCGTCAAGGACGGGCGCGTCGTCGCCCGCGCCCACAACCAGGTCGTCGGCCACGGCGACCCCACCGCCCACGCCGAGGTGCAGGCCATCCGCGCCGCCTGCCGCGCCCTGGGCACCTTCGACCTGGCGGGCTGCGAGATCTTCTCGACCTGCGAGCCCTGCCCCATGTGCTTCTCGGCCATCCACTGGGCCCGCCTGGACCGCGTGCACTTCGGGGCCTCGCGCGCCGATGCGGCCGCCGTCGGGTTCGACGACGACGCCATCTACCAGGTGCTCGCCGGCTCGGCCGAACCCGCGTTCGCCGTCGTGCGCGGCGTCGACGCCGACGCCTGCCGCGCGGTGATGCAGCGCTGGCACGACGACGAAAGCCGGGTGCCGTACTAGGCCTTCACCCCCACAACTCACACGACAGCAGTTGGTTGCGCCGGCGTCGCCGTGTGCTACCTTCCGGATGGGGAGCAGCACCGACCCGATGGAGGACGCCATGCGCGCCATTCGTCCCGTTGCCCTGCTGTGCCTGCTGGTGATCTTCGCCACGGCTGCTGCAAGCGCCGATCGCCCCGACACCACCTCCGCCACGCTGCCCGGCCTCACCGTCTCCGGCACGCCCCTGCCCTGGCTGGGCGGCGCCGTGCCCGCCGACCTGTTCGCCGCCCGCCCCGGCGCCAACCTGGGCGAGCAGCTCGAGGACCTGCCCGGCCTGGCCATGGTGCGCCGCGCGCCCAGTGGCACCGAGCCGGTGCTGCGCGGCCTGGGCGGCGAGCGCGTGCGCACGCTGCTGGGCGCGGTGCCGCTGTACGGCGCCTGCCCCGGCCACATGGATCCCCCGGTCACCTACCTGTCGGGCACCGCCGCCGCGGCCGTCGACGTGACCTGCTGCGGCACGGCCGACGCCGGCGCCGGCGGCAACGCGGGCGCGGTGACGGTCGACCCCGACTACGCGCGCGCCGACGATGCACCCGACGGATGGCGTCCCTGGGTCGAAGCCGGCTGGGAGTCGGCGCGCGACGGCGGGTACGCCGGCGGCGGCGTGGCCGGCGGCCAGGGCGCGCTCGACCTGAAGGCCGGCGTCGCCCACCGGTCCCTGGACGACTACACCGCTCCCGACGGGCGCGTGGTGCCGGCCTCGCTGACCGAGACCACGGCCGACCTGTCGGTGGGCTGGCGCCCGGCGCGGGGCCGCCGGCTCTGGACCGCGCTGAACTACGCCAAGGAGAAGGACATCGCCTACGTGGCCATGCCCATGGACAACCGCGACACCGACTTCCTGGCCTGGAACCTGGGCTGGCGCGCGGAGGGCTGCGGCGCGGTGGACAGCTGGGAGATCACGGCGGGCCTGTCGACCATCGACCACCTGATGGACAACCGCGACAAGCCCACCTGGACGACGATGCACGCATCCACCGACGGCCGGACCGACACCTGGGCCGCGCGTGCGCGCGTCGACCTCGCGCCCGGCGCGTTCACCCTGCGCCTGGGCGCCGACGTGACCGAGGTGCGGCAGGACGCCCTGCGCACCCGCACCATGACCGCCACCGGCATGTCGGCCTACGACCACATGTGGCCCGACGGACGCCAGGCGACCTACGGCGGCCTGGCCGAGCTGGGCCGCAGCCTGGGCGCCGCGACCCTCACCCTCGAGGGCCGCCTCGACGCCTTCGACAGCGCCGCCCGCGCCGCCGACGACGCGAGCCTCGGCGGCCTGACCGTGCGCGAGCAGTACGTGCGCTGGTACGGCGCCGACGCGGCCGAGACAGACCGCACCGAGACCATGGGCCAGGCGGCCGTGCGGCTGGAGGGCGGCGACGATCGCCTCGGCTGGCGCCTGCGCACCGGCCTGGCCACCCGGCCGGCGGGCATCGGCGAGCGCTACCTGGCGTTCGCGCCGGCGCCCGGCGGCTACCAGGTGGGCAACCCGTCGCTGGCCGCCGAGAAGGCCTGGCAGAGCGAGGCGGGCGTCGACATGGCCCGCGACGGCCTCGAGCTCGCCGCCGCCGTCTACCACTACGCGATCACCGACTACATCCTGCCCACGCTCGTGGCGCGCCAGGACGTGACCGGAGACGGCGTGCCCGACGCCATCAAGGGCTGGCTGAACCGCGACGCCACGCTGACGGGCGCCGAGCTTTCGGCGGTGGGGAAGCCGAGCGCGCGCGTGCGCGTGCCGGTGACCCTGGCCCTGGTGCGCGGCCGCAACACCACCGACGACCGCGACCTGCCCGAGATCCCGGCCTTCGGCGGCAAGGCCGAGGTGCAGCTGCTGGCCTGGACCGCGGGCGAGGGCTGGCTGACCTGCGGCGCGCGCTTCGCCGCGGACCAGGACCGCATCGACCCG
Organism: Candidatus Krumholzibacteriia bacterium; assembly: GCA_035399525.1. Classification (GTDB taxonomy): domain Bacteria; phylum Krumholzibacteriota; class Krumholzibacteriia; order LZORAL124-64-63; family LZORAL124-64-63; genus JACZKN01. The sequence goes on from DAOPJF010000203.1 coordinate 4,611, forward strand.
GTGTTCGGCGAGAACCGCACCGGCGGCTGGACCGTGTGGCACGTGGGCGTCGAGGCGCGGCCCGTCGCGTCGCTCACGCTGCGCGCGACGGTGGAGAACCTGTTCGACAAGCTGTACTGGGATCACCTGACCCGCGAGGCCGCCCTGGCCACGGGTGGCTTGGCCGCGGGCGACGAGGTGCCGGCGGTGGGCCGCTCGCTCGCGGCGTCGGCGCGCTGGACCTTCTGACGAAGCCACGGGGAGGCCGGCCGCGCCGGGCCGGCCTCCCCCGCGCCTCAGTACGACATCGAGTCGAGCCGCACCCGCCCGCGGAACACCCGGTAGATGTGCACCGTGTAGCCCACCACCAGCGGCATGCCGATGCCCGCCAGCACCAGCATGGTGCGCAGCGTGCGCGGCGAGCTGGCGGCGTTGACCGCGTCCAGGCTGGTGCCCGACGGCCCGGTGCCGTGGATGAGCTCGGGGAACATGCCGATGCCCAGCAGTCCCAGCAGCAGCACGATGGCCGCCGACGACGACAGGAACGCCGCCAGGGGCCGGCCGCGCCAGGCCTCGCGCGGGATGTTGGCGACAGCCAGCATGCTGGCCACCGGTACGGCGAACAGCCAGGGATGCGCCCGGAACGGCTCGGCCATGCGCGGCAGGTACAGCAGGGTGGCGAACGTGGTCATCGCGTACATGATCACGAAGAACACGATGGTCGGCCGCACCCAGCTCCGCACCCGCTCCAGCAGCTCCGGCCGGCTGAACGCCAGGTTCGGGTTCGCCAGCAGG
>DAOPJF010000204.1:0-5344 GCA_035399525.1 Candidatus Krumholzibacteriia bacterium
TCGAGCAACAACCGCATCCACGCGCTCCTGGAACGCGCGGATGCGGTTGTTGCTCGAGGCGATGTCCGGCAGCAGCCTCCGGCGGCCCAGCAGGGTCGTGACGAAGCCGTCCTGCCGGGCCTGCTCACGGGTGCGCTCGATGAACCCGCGCACGCCGGGGTAGGTCACGAAGTAGGTCTCGATGAACTGCGACGCCTCGCCCACCGACACGCCCGTCTGCCGCGCCAGGGCCCGCGCCCCCATGCCGTAGATGACGCCGAAGTTGATGGCCTTCGCACGCCCGCGCATCTCGGCCGTCACCTCGGCCTCGGGCACGCCGGCGATCAGCGCCGCGGTGCGCCGGTGCACGTCGGCGCCCTCGCGGAACGCCGCCTGCAGGCCGGGATCGTCGGCCAGGTGGGCCAGCAGCCGCAGCTCGACCTGCGAGTAGTCGGCCGAAAGGAACAGGTGGCCCGCGGCCCGCGGCACGAAGGCCCGCCGGATGCGCCGGCCCAACTCGGTGCGGATGGGGATGTTCTGCAGGTTCGGGTCCGAGCTCGACAGCCGCCCCGTGGCCGCGACGGCCTGGTTGTAGGACGTGTGGATGAGGTCGGTGCCCGGGTCGGCCAGCTGCGGCAGCGTCTCGACGTAGGTGCTCTGCAGCTTGGCCACCTCGCGGTACTCGAGGATGGCCGCCGGCAGGTCGTGCTCCTCGGCCAGCGCCTCGAGCACCGAGGCGTCGGTGCTCCAGCCGGTGGCGGTCTTCTTGATGGGCTTCAGGCCCAGCTTCTCGAACAGGATGACCGCCAGCTGCTTCGGGCTCTGGATGTTGAACGCCTCGCCGGCCAGACCGTGGATGACGCCCTCCAGCCGCGTCAGCTCCTCGGCGAAGCGGTCGCGCAGCTCGCCCAGGAAGGCGCGGTCCAGGCGGATGCCGTGCTGCTCCATGCGCAGGAGCACGGCCGAGACCGGCATCTCGAGATCGGTCAGCAGGCCGGCCATGCCCTCGGCGTCGAGCTTCGGCTCGAGCTCCTCCCACAGGCGCAGCGTGTAGTCGGCGTCCTCGGCGGCGTAGAGCGCCAGGCGCTCGGGATCGACCGCCAGGATGTCCCGCGTGCGGTCGCCGCGCTCGAACAGGCCGTCGAAGGGCATCATGGTGTGCCCGAGGAACTCGAGCACGAGATCATCCAGGCCGTGGCTGCGGCGGCCGGGGTCGAGCACGTAGGACGCCAGCATGGTGTCCCGGCGCGGGCCGCCCAGCGGCAGGCCGTGGCGCCCGAGGATCCACTCGTCGAACTTCAGGTTCTGGCCCACCTTGACCGCGCGGTCGTCGGCCAGCACCGGTGCCAGCAGCTTCTGCACCGCCGCCAGGCGCGAGATCTCCGGCCCGACGGGAAACAGGGTGCCGGCGCCCGCGGCGTCGGCACCGTCCTCCCGCCAGAGCACCGGGATGTAGGCCGCGGGCGGCCGCCCGCCCTCCCGGTCGTGCCCCGCGAGCGAGACGCCCACCAGCCGCGCCTGGTCCGGCCGCAGTCCGTCGGTCTCGGTGTCCACCGCCAGGGGCCGCGCGGGATCGAGGCTGCCGAGCCACTGCTTCAGCGACCCATCGTCCGCCAGCCTCACATAGCCCCGGGCGGCGCGCTGCGCGGCCCAGGACCCATCGTCGGCAGCCTCGGGCTCGGCCGCGGGGACCGCCGCCTCGGGCGTCGCCTTCGTGGCCGTCGCCAGCGGCGCCGAGCCGCCTCCCAGCGCCTCGGCCTGCGACCGGATGCGCCGCAGGCCCAGCTCCTGCAGCGCGGAGAAGAACCCGGGGTCCGCCGGCAGCCGGGTGCGCAGGCCGTCCTAGTCCAGGTCCAGCGGCAGGTCGGTGCGGATCCGGAACAGGTCGCGCGAGAGGTACACCTGGTCGCGGTTCTCCCCCAGCACGCGCTTGAGCCGCGGCGTCAGGGTGCTGCGCTCGAGCTTCGCGTAGAGGTTGTCCAGGGAACCGTATTCGGCGATGAGCTTCAGGGCCGTCTTGTCGCCCACGCCCGGCGCTCCGGGGATGTTGTCGGCCTTGTCGCCGGCCAGGGCGAAGACCTCGACCAGCTGCCCCGTGTCGACCCCGAACTCGCGCCCCAGGTCGGCCAGGGTGTACTCGGTGATCTCGTCGCCGCGGCGGCCGGGCTTGAGCATGCCCGTGCGCTCGTCCAGCAGCTGCATGAAGTCCTTGTCGCCGGTGTGGAACCAGACCCGGTCCACCACCCCCGCCGAGCGCGCGGCCACCGTCGCCATCACGTCGTCGGCCTCGACCTCGGGGATGCGCAGCACCGGCAGTCCCCACAGCCCCAGCAGCTCGTGCAGCCGGGGCAGCTGCTCGGCCATCTCCTCGGGCATGGGCTTGCGGTGGGCCTTGTACTCGGAGTACATGGCGTGGCGGAAGTTTTTCCCGGGGGCGTCGAACACCACCACCAGGTGCGAGGGACGGCGCGTCTCGATGAGACGCAGCACGCCGCCCAGGAACCCGAAGGCCACCGAGGTCAGCTCGCCGCTGGGCGCGGTCAGGGGGCGGTTGGCGAAGGCGTAGTGGGCCCGGTAGACCAGGGCCGAGCCGTCGACGAGGATCAGGGACAAGAGCTGGGCCTTTCGCTAGCGCGCTGCCGGGCCGTCCCGGCCGACCCCGTACAGGCCGTGGGCGCGGATGTGCCGGGCGACGGCCGCCGGGAGCGCGTCCGCAGGCAGGCGACCTGCGGCCAACATAGCACGGATGGCGGAGGACGACACCGGCTCGTCGAAATCCCGCACCGTGATGCAGCGTTCCGGCGGCACGCCCGGCGGCGCCGTCGCCGCCTCCCCGCCACGCGGCATGATCACGAGCTCGGCCAGCTCCCACAGGCGCGCCGCGGACCGCCATCCGGCGAAACCCGCCGCGTGGTCGGCGCCGATCACCAGGCGCCAGCGGTCGCCCGGATGCCGCGCCGACAGGTGTTCGAGGGTGTCGACGGTGTAGGACGGAGCCGGCCGCTCGAGCTCGCACGGATCGACCTCGACCTCGGTCCGGCCGGCAAAGGCGAGCCGCGTCATGGCCAGGCGGGCATCGCCCGGCGCCGACCCGCCGGCCTTGTGGGGCGAGAGCGCCGCCGGCACCACGGTGACCCGGTCGGCGAGCCCGCGGGCCAGCAGGTGCGCGACGATGGCCACGTGCCCGTTGTGGACGGGATCGAAGGAGCCGCCGAAGAGCGCCCGGATCATCCCTCGTCCGCGGCGGCCGCGCGCCGCAGGGCCTCGGCGGCCCGCTTCGCGTAGGGCGATTCCGGATGGTTGGCGACGATGCGCTCGTACATGCTCCGCGCCGTGTCGGCGTCCTCCAGCTTCTCGGCGTTCTTCGCGCGCTGCCAGAGGACCTCGTCGATGAGCGAGCTGCCGGGCTCGCTGGCCAGCACGTCGTCCAGCACCACCCCCACGGCCTGGTGCCGGTGCAGCTGCCGGAAGACCTTCACCTGGTCGAGCCGCTTCTGCACCAGCAGGTCGGAGATCTCCTGCAGCTTCGCGTGCACCTCGGGCACGTGGGCCGAGCGCGGGTACGACTCGAGGAAGCGCAGGAAGTGGTTGCGCGCATCGTAGGCGCCGGTCATGTCGCGCTCGATGCGCCCGACCTGGTCGAAGTAGGCCAGGCCTTCCTGGAAGTAGGCGTCCTCGACCCGCTCGCTGGTCGGGTAGTCCTTGCGCAGGATCTGGAACTCGACGGCGGCCAGCGGGAACTCGCCCATGTCCATGTAGGTCATGGCTTTCAGGTACTGCGCCTCGGCGGCCAGGCTGTCGGTCGGATTGTGGCGCACGAACGACTCGAGGGCGGCGACCGCCTCGACATTGTTGCCCCGTTCGGCGTAGAACGCCCCGCGTTCGAAGCTGCCGACGGGATACGGGTTGTGCATGCCGCAGCCCACCACCAACAACAGGGCGGCGGCCGCTGCGGCGGCCAGGGCGGTGCGGGCGGGAGCGGTCAGGGCGTTGGTCAACGATGCCTCCGCGGTTGCCGTGCGCGTCAGTCGCGCGTGTTGGCGAAATAGATGGCCACCAGGCCGGCCAGGGCGCCGAGTACGACGATCTGCTCGACGCGCTTCTGCCACCCGCTCTCGCTCGGCTCGCCCGAGGTGAACGGGTAGGTCCCCGAGTTCACGGCGCCGAAGTCGCCGTCCGGCACCCGGTCGCCGAAGGAGCGCACGACCCTGTCCCGGAACAGCACGCGGCCCGACGAGCCCTCGGCCACGTCCACCAGCGCGGTGACCGTCACCGAGCGCTCGACCCAGCGGCGCCACAGGCCCAGGGTGCGGCCGACGGACGGGTAGTCGAGGTCGACCGCGAGCACCTTGTACCCGAAGACCGCGTCGACGGGGGCCGTTCCGGCACTGTCCGAGACGGCGTCGTAGAGAGCGTAGCCCCGCGCCCCGAGCACGCGCGCCGTCACGGCGCCCATGAGCTCGGTCGCCGGTTCCTCGTTGCCCGGCACCAGGCGCACCGCCGCCGGTGCGGCCGGCAGCGTCCCCGCCACCGAGGTCACGATCTCGGCCATCAACGCCTCGGTCAGCCACAGGTTCGTCCGGACGCTGTCCGGGGCCGCCGGCTGTCCCGCGGCCGTCGCTGCCACCAGGAGCGCGCCCAGGAAGACCGCCAGCATCGCCCCGCCGTGTCGCCTCGCCATCATCGGGTGCCTTTCTGTCCGCGGCCGTCCGCGGGCCGGGCCCAGGTGTCGTACGGGCTTGCGCCCAGGAACTCGGCCGCCAGCCATTGGCCGGGCACCAGGCCCGCCGCCGGCAGGACGACCACGCCGTCCAGGTCGTATCCGTAATGGTGGCTGCGACCGATGGCCACCGGGGCGCCGGACCGTCGTACACCGGCCAGGGCGTCCCGTTCCCCCTCGTCGCGCCATTCGCCCTCGCCGACGGCCTCCAGCAGGTCGGGCAGGTCGCTGCCGTCCTCGGCAGGGTCCTCGATGCGGTCGATGACCACCTCGAAGGTCTCGCCCAGGCGGGCCGCCTGCCGCTCCTGCGAAATCCCGGCCTGCAGGTCGGCGATCAGCGCCTCGCGGTCCAGGGCCACCTCGCCGGGGACCTGGTCCGGCAGCGTCGCCGAGGCCGTGCCGCTCTCGGGAGAATAGCGGTACGTCCCGAGGTGGTCAAACCGCACCTCGGCCAGGAAGTCGGCCAGCTCGGCCACGTCGTCGTCCTCCTCGCCCGGGAAGCCCAGCAGGGCCGTCGAGCGCAGGACCAGGTCGGGCCGCGCGCGCCGCAGTTCACCGAAGAAGGCCGGCGACGTGCGGTCGCCCCCGGGCCGCTTCATGGCCTTGAGGATGCGGCGCGATGCGTGCTGCACCGGGATGTCGAGG
>DAOPJF010000205.1:0-5330 GCA_035399525.1 Candidatus Krumholzibacteriia bacterium
CTTGAACATGGGATCCTCCCGGTTGGGTTGGCGCCGCCCCTTGCGGCGCGCGCCTAGCTGACCTTGTAGATATCGGAGACGTAGTACTCGTGGCCGCCCACCATGACGACCGCGACGTTGTTCACGTACCTCAGGCCCTCCACGGGGCCGGTCTGCAGCGTGGTGAAGGGGACGTCGACGTCGCCGTTGGTCACCTTCACCGACACCGTGTAGTCGCCGTCCGCGGCCACGGTGCCGTCGTCGAGCTTGCCGTTCCAGGTCACCGTGTTCAGGCCGGACTGCACCTGCTGGGGGTAGGTCCGCACCACGCGGCCGCTGCTGTCGGTGACCTCGATGACCGCGGTGCCGGGGCCCTGCGAGGCGATCATGGTCTCGGTGGCCACGCCGCCCTCCAGCGACACGCCGTTGCCCTCGACCGTCACGCTCTTGCCCACCAGGCCCAGCATCGAGGTGTTGTTGATGGACTGGGCCATCAGCAGGTTCTCGTCCAGCTTGGCGCTCTGGTTCTGCATCTCCTCGAGCATCGTGAACTGGGTGATCTGCCCGGTGAACTCGGAGTTGTCCATGGGGCTGAGCGGATCCTGGTTCTGGATCTGCGCCACCAGCAGCTGCATGAAGTCGATCTTGTCGATCTGCGAGTAGTCCCGCGTCGCCGCCCCCAGCACCGATCCGGTGCCGTCGGTGATTCCCTGGATGTAGGTCATCTAGCGCCCTCCCCTGGCGAGGTCGTACCAGGCCTCGGCCGTCGTGGCCGGCTCGCGCCGCGGCTGCCGGCCCTGGCCGCCGCCGCGGTTGTCCTGTCCGCGCGACTGCTCGTCGCGCCGGTCGTCGGCGCGGCCCTCGCGGGCCTGGGCGCCGTCGCGCTGCTGGACGCGGATCTCGACCGTCTGGAACCGGTCGCCGCGCTGCAGGATGCGTTCGGTCAGCTCGTCGCGGCCCTCGCGGATCGCCTGTTCGGCGCCCGCGCTGGAGGCGACGATGGTCACGGTCAGGTGGTCGCCCTTGGCCTCGAAGTGCAGGTCGACCTGGCCGAGCGACTCGGGATTCAGCTTCAGCGTCACCTGCTGGGCGTCGCCGCCCTTGCCGATGGCGTCGAACAGGCCCTTGAAGACCTGCTGCGTGACGTTGCGGCCCGCGGTGGCGGTCAGGTTGCGGTCGCCGCCGGCGCGCGCCGCATGGGCGTCGCGCAGGTCGCCGGCCGCGGCATCGGCAGCGCCCTCGTGCGTCGGTGCAGCCTGGAACGTCGTGGGCCGGTCGGCGGCGTCGTACGCCTCGTGCAGGCCGTGCAGGGGCACCGCGCCCTGGGTCGGGGCGTCGGCGCCGGGAGCCGTCGTCACGGGAGACGCGGTCGCCGGCCCGGTCGCGGCGGCCGCCCGGTCCGGGGTCGAGCCGTCGGTGTCCGGCAGGTCGGCCTCACCCGCCGCGGCGTCCGCGGCGTCCTGGTCGGCCTGGTCGGCCTGGTCGGTCTGCTGGTCGAGGGCCGCTTCGGTGGCCGGCAGGGACAGGGCCGCTTCGCCGGTGGCGGCCGAGGCCGTCGTCGTCACGGCCTGGCCCGCGGACTGGGCCGGTGCGGGCACCGGGTCGATGGCGGTCGCAGCCGCCTCGACGACCGGCGCGCCGACGGCGGCCGGTGCGCAGGCGTCGACCGAAGCGGCGGCCGCGGGCGTCGGCTGGGGCAGCACGGCGCCCGGCACGGGCTTCGCGCCCGCGTCGCCCTGGGGCTTCAGCAGGGCCGCGTCGCCGGTGTTCGGGGCCGCGGCGCGGGCCAGGACCGCGAGCCCGGCGGCGGGCGGGGGCGTGGCGACGTTGCCGGTCCCGACGGTCGGCAGGACCGCGGCGGATGCGCCTTCTCCCTCGACCGCCTGGGCCAGGGCCGCGGCGGCGTTCGCCGGCGTCGCGGCGCCGTCGGGCGTCGGGCCCGCAGCCGGCGCGGCCTGGACCGCAGGCACGGTCTTCGCGGCCGCGAACAGGCTCGCGAACATCGCGGCGGCCCCGTCTTCGCCGCCGGCCTGGCCGGATGCGGGCGCTGCCGCGGGCTTCTGGCCCGCGACCGCGGCCGCGCCGAGGTTGCCGAGCAGGTTCAGTCCGTTCACTGGAGGCCTCCCTGGGCGCTGAGGCGGGTGCTGATCTGGGCCGCCAGTCCGGCGTCCATCTTGGCCAGGATCTTGGCGGCGGGGCGTTCCTTCATCCTGCTCATGATGTCCAGGATCACGTCCATCTCGAGGGCGGCGATGATGGGCGCGGCCTGCTCGGGCTTCATGGCCTCGTACATCTTGGCCAGGCGCGCGGCCGAAGCCTCGCGCTCCTGGGCGAACACGGCCTGCTTCTGCTCGAGCTCGGCGATCACCGACTCCAGGCGCTGGCGGCTCTGCTCCAGGACCTTCTCCTGCACGGCGACGGACTGCCGCGTCTGCAGCAGCTCCTCCTTCTCGCGCTGGATGCGGTCGCGCTCGGCGGCCATGTCCTGGAAGACGCGCTCGGCCGCCTCGTAGTCGGCGGGCGCGAGATCCGGCAGCGCGGCCGCGCCCGACGCCTGGTTCAGCTGCATGCTCACCAGCAGCACGCCGCCGAAGATCAGGATGAAGGTGATGACCGAGATGATCGCGACGCTCTTCATGTCGAATTTCTCCTCAAGGTCGTCCGCGTGCGGCCGATACCCATGGGGGGCGGCTCGCCCTACGCAATTTCAGTGCCGCGCCGGCAAGAACTTCGGCGGCATCGGCGGCACGCCCATCCCCCGCAGCGGCAACATGTTGACGCGCGACCCGCGCCGGGCCGCACGCTTCCATGCCAACTCCGCCGGCAATCTATGCCGGGGAGCCGGAAGCCCCTGTCCGGGCGGCGGCCCGCCGCTGCCCGCCCAGTTCGTCCATGCGCACGGTCTCGCGCCGGTTCTCGGCCACCTGCCACTCGGCCTGCTGGCGCAGCTTCAGCTTCTCGAGCACCTCGCGGTCGCGCCAGGCGGCCTGCAGCGCGGCGCGGGCCGCGGCCACCGCCGCCAGGGCCGCGGCGCGCTCCTGCTCCAGGCCCGCGATCACGCGGTCCAGCCGCGCGATCCAGGCCGTGCGCGCCGCCATGCGCCCCACGTCCAGGGCGCCGGAGTCGCCGGCGGCAGCACAGGCGTCCTGCTCGTGCTGCACCCCTTCGATCTGCCGCGCGACGGCCGCGGCGCGGCTCTCGGCCGCCGCGAGGTCGCGGGCCCGGAGGTCCACCAGGCGGGCCCGGTGGTCGAGTACCTTCTGCAGGTTGAAGCGGAAGCCGGCCATCACGCCCTCCCGGCCAGGCGGCGCAGGCCGTCAAGCGACGCCTCGAATGGCGCCTTCTCGCTCATCCCCTGCACCAGGAACGACCGGATGTCGTCGCGGCGCCGCAGCGCCTCGTCCAGCACCGGGTCGCTGCCGGGCACGTAGGCGCCGATGTTCACGAGGTCGCGGTTCTCCTCCAGCGACTTCATCCAGCGCAGGACGTGGCCGCCGGCCAGGCGGTCGGGCTCGGGCATGACCTCGGCGCGCATGCGGCTGATGCTGCCCAGCACGTCGATGGCCGGGTAGTGGTTCTCGCGGGCGAGGTCACGGCTGAGCATGACGTGGCCGTCGAGGATCGACCGCATGGCGTCGCCGATGGGGTCCTGGATGTCGTCGCCCTCGATCAGCACGGTGAAGAACGCCGTCATGGCGTTGACCGCCGACCAGCCGGCGCGCTCGCACAGGCGCGGCAGGGCGGCGAAGACCGACGGCGGGTAGCCCTTGGTCGTGGGCGGCTCGCCCGCGGCGAGGCCGATCTCGCGCAGGGCCATGGCGTAGCGCGTGGCCGAGTCCATCATGAACAGGGTGTCGTGGTCGGCGTCGCGGAAGGCCTCGGCCAGGGTCATGGCGGTCTCGGCGCCCTTGGCGCGCATGACCGCGCTCTCGTCCGAGGTCACGACGACCACCACGCTGCGCGCCAGGCCCTCGGGGCCGAGGTCGCGCTCGATGAACTCGCGGACCTCGCGGCCGCGCTCGCCGATCAGGGCCAGCACGTTCACCTCGGCCGCCGCCTCGCGGGCCATCATGCCCAGCAGCACCGATTTGCCGACGCCGCTGCCGGCGAAGATGCCCAGCCGCTGGCCACGGGCCACCGTCACCATGCTGTCGATGGCGCGGATGCCGGTGGCCAGGGGGCCGTCGGTCCGCCGGCGCGTCATGGCCGACGGCGCGGTTCCGCCCAGGTGCACGCGCGGCAGGTGCGACAGGGGCGGGCCCCCGTCCAGCGGGCGCCCCAGGCCGTCCAGGACGCGCCCCAGCAGCTGCGGTCCGAACGGCACGGTCAGCCTGCTGGCCACCAGGGTCACGCGCTGCCCGCGCGCGACGCCGCGCATGTCGCTGAAGGGCATGACCAGCAGGCCGTGCTCCCGGAACCCGACGACCTCGCACAGGACCGGCGGTTCGAAGCGGCCGGTCTCGATGCGGCAGAGCGATCCCACGGGAGCCTCGAGGCCGCCGGCCTCGATGACCATGCCCACGAGGTTGGTGACGCGGCCGACCTGGCGGACGGGGTTGACCGTCTGCACGGCCTGGCCGATGTCGTTCAGCAGGCAGCTCACCGGCCACCGTCCCCGGCCGCCAGGTCCCGGCCCAGGGTGGTGACCCACTCCTCGAGCACTTCGCCCAGGGTGTCGAGCTGGCTCTGCAGGGTCGCGTCCCACTCGCGTCCGTCGGCCGCCAGCAGGCAGCCGCCGCGCTCGACCCGGCGGTCGGGGGTCACGGTGCCGATCCGCAGGCGCTCGCGCACGGTCGGGTTGGCTTCCAGCCAGGCGGCGTCGTCGGGGTGCACGGTCACGGCCAGCGCGTCGCGCGTGCCGGCGCCGTAGAAGACGGTCTCGACGGCGCGGGTCAGCACGCCGGCGTCGTCGGCCGCCACGCGGCGCACGATCTTGCCCGCCAGCTGCAGCGCCAGGCGGGCGGCCGCGCCGGCGATCTGCTGCAGGTGGGCGTCCGTGGCCTCGGTCCAGGACGCGGCGAACGCCTCCTGCGCCGCGCGGAGCTCGGCGACCTCGCGGTCCCGCGCGGCCTCCAGCTCGGCGCGCAGCAGCACCTCGCGCTCGGCGTAGGCGCGCGAGACGTCCTGCTCCACCAGCTCGCAGATGGTCGTCCGTTCCAGGGCGCTCAGGTGCCCCATCAGGTTCGACGGGTCGCCCAGGCCGCGCTCGGCGCGGAAGGTGCGGTCCCACTCGGTCTCCTCGGACAGCATGCCGGGCGCCAGGCCCTGCAGGTCGGACTCGAACACCGGCCCGTCGCTGCGGAAGACCGCCACCGGGCTGGTGTCAAAGGCCTCAGGACACCATTTCTGCA
>DAOPJF010000206.1:0-3279 GCA_035399525.1 Candidatus Krumholzibacteriia bacterium
GCCAGCGCCGCGCCCAGCACCAGGTGGCGCCGGCAGTCGGCCGCCATGTGCACGCAGGCCGCCACCAGCAGCAGCTGCGCCGCGATCTTCACCGCCGGCTTCGCGATCTGGGGGCCGACCAGGATGTAGACCAGCAGCGCCGCCAGCAGCACCAGCGGGCGGCTGCGGCGCAGGGTCGCGCGCAGGGTGGTCTCGGTGGCGGGCATGGTCCTCCGCAGGGGGGTCGGCGGCTTCGGGTTCCGATCCTACGGTTGCCTGCGGGACGAAGCAATTGAAAAGGCCGATCATTTCCGTTGCGGGCCCATCGGCGCTGGTCTCGGGGGCCCGATCGCGCTAGAATGGCCCTGCGACGGCGGTTGCGCCCGCCGCGCCCCTGGACGCCCCGACAGCGCCCCTCACCCGAGCCCCCGGAGGCCGTCATGACCGCACGCGAGAAGGTTGCCGCGCTGCGTAAGCTGATGAAAACCAACAAGGTGGACGCCTACTACGTCCCCAGCGCGGACCCTCACCAGAGCGAGTACCTGCCCGAGGCCTGGAAGCTGCGGGCCTGGCTCAGCGGGTTCACCGGGTCGGCGGGCGAGCTGGTCGTGGGGGCGAGCAAGGCGGGGCTGTGGACCGACGGGCGCTACTACCTGCAGGCCTCGATCGAGCTGGCGGGGTCGGGCATCGACCTGATGAAGATGGGTGAGCCGACGACGCCGACCATGGAGCAGTTCGTGGCCGCCCAGCTGCGCAAGGGCCAGGTCCTGGGCATGGACCCGAGCACGGTGTCGGTCGCGACGGCCGCCCGCTTCGAGGCCGCCCTCGCGCCCGCCGGCATCAAGGTGAAGTTCCTGGCCGCCAACCTGGTGGCCAAGCTGTGGACCGACCGGCCCGAGCCCAGCCTGGCGCCGGTGGTGGCCCACTCGGTGCGCTTCGCCGGCGAGAAGGTGCGCGACAAGATGCGCCGCGTGCGGGCCGAGATGGCCGACGCCGGCTGCAAGGTGCACGTGGTCTGCGCGCTGGACCAGGTGGCCTGGCTGCTGAACATCCGCAGCCGCGACGTCCTGTTCACGCCGGTGGCCACGGCCTACGTCGTGCTGACCGACAAGGCGGCCACCCTGTACGTCGACCCGCGCAAGATGGTGCCCGCCACCGCGGCCGCCCTGCGCGAGCGCTGCGTCATCAAGCCCTACGACGCCATCTGGAAGGACCTGGCGGCGCTGGGCAAGCGCAGGCAGACCGTGTGGATCGACGAGGGCGCCACCAACCGGCGCATCGTCGACGCGCTGAAGGGCTCGGGCTTCCACTTCGCGCCCAGCCCCATCACCGCCCTGAAGGCCGTCAAGAACCCGGTGCAGATCAAGCACATCAAGGCCGCCCACGTGCGCGACGGCGTGGCCATGGTGAAGTTCCTGAAGTGGCTCGAGGGCGCGGTGCGCCGCGGCAACCTCACCGAGATGTCGGCGGCGGCCAAGCTGACGGCGTTCCGCGCCGAGGGCGAGAACTACCGCGACGACAGCTTCGCGACCATCAGCGGCTACGCGGCCAACGGCGCCATCATCCATTACAGCGCCGACGAGAAGAGCAACGCCAAGTTGAAACCCCAGGGCCTGTACCTGATCGACAGCGGCGGGCAGTACCTCGAGGGCACCACCGACATCACCCGCACCGTGGCCCTGGGCAAGCCCACGCCGCGGCAGGTCGAGTGCTTCACCCGCGTGCTGATGGGCACCATCGACTGCACGCGCGTGCCGTTCCCCGAGGGCACCACGGGCCAGCGGCAGGAGATGTTCGCCCGCCGCGCGCTGTGGCTGATGGGCGAGGACTACGCCCACGGCACCGGGCACGGCGTGGGCCAGTACCTGGGCGTGCACGAGGGGCCGCACAGCCTGAAGAACATCCCCACGCCGCCGCTGCGCGAGGGCAACCTGCTGTCCATCGAGCCGGGGCACTACGAGGCGGGCGGCTTCGGCATCCGCATCGAGAACCTGGCCTTCGTCGCGCGCGACGCGAAGCGGTCGGCCAGGGGCCGCACCTGGCTGACGTTCGACACCGTGACGCTGTGCCCCATCGACAGGAAGCTGGTGGACAAGAAGCTGATGGAGCCGGCCCAGGTCGCCTGGCTGAACGCCTACCACAAGCGCGTGTACGACAAGCTGTCGCCGCTGCTCGATCCGGCGCACCGCAAGTGGCTCAAGGCGAAGACGAAGGCGATCTAGCCCGACGACCGCGCAGCGGAAGCCGCGGCGGCCTGGACGGTGTTCCAGGCCGCCGCTGCCGTTGCGGGGGCGACCGTGACGCCGAACTCCGCCGCCATCACGCCCACCAGGTCGGCCGGGCCGGCCAGGGGACGGCCGCCGGTCGGCCTGAGCTGGGGGTCCAGCGTCACCAGGTCGGCGCCCTGCAGGGCCACCAGCCCGGCGCCCCGCGGCCGCGCCACCATGAAGATGGCGCGGAACGGCGAGCGCTCCCACGTCGAGACGAAGTGGTTGCCCACGGTGATGTCCACCGGCAGCACCGGCTGCAGGCACACCAGGTAGACGTCGCACCATTGCCCGTCGATCTCGCGGGCCAGCATCACGCCGCCGTCGGGCTGCGACGTCAGCCGGAAGGCGACGCCGTCCTGCGTGAACGCGCTGTCCTGCACGAAGGGCACGGGCTCGAGCAGGCCCGGCCCGCCGAAGCCGGCGTCGGCCAGCCAGCGGCGGCCGCCGGTGTCCACCAGCAGCACCTGGTGGGACAGGGGCCCCGGCCCCGGCCGCCGGTAGGCGACCCGGGCCAGGCGCACCTCGACGGGAAAGCCCGCCGCCTGCAGGGCCTCGTGCAGCAGGCCGTTCAGCTCGAAGCAGTAGCCGCCGCGCCCGGCGCCCAGGATCTTGGCGTGCACCGCCGCGGGCTCGAGGTCCACCGGCCGCCCGGCCAGGGGGTCGAGGTTCTCGAAGGCGATGGCGCGGTGCTGGGCCTGCACCAGGGTGCGCAGCCCCTCGGGGGTGGCGGGGGGCAGGGCGTCCAGGCCCAGCCGGGCGAGGTAGGCGGCCAGCGGGAAGGTGGTCGCCGGGATGGGGGTCGTCATGGCGTCTCCTGTTCCAGCGCGCCCAGGTAGGCGCGCATGAGTCGGTCGAGGGTCCGGGTGTCGCCCTCGGGCAGCAGCCGGCCCAGGCGTTCGTTGTCGGCCACGCGCTCGGCGACGGCGGCCTCGATGCGGAGGCGGCCCGCCTCCGTCAGACGCACGGCGAGCCTGCGGCGATCGGCGGGATCGATCTCGCGCGCGACCAGGCCCGCCCTGACCAGCTGCCC
>DAOPJF010000206.1:3289-5303 GCA_035399525.1 Candidatus Krumholzibacteriia bacterium
GCCCCACCAGCGCGGTGACCGAGCCCGAGGTCAAAAAGCTGGCGTCCATCAGGTCCTGGGCGCAGAGCGGCGTCGGGTGCCGGCGGCGCAGGGCGGCCAGGGCCTCGAACTGCGAGCGGGTCAGGCCGTGGGCGGCGCAGGTGGCGTCGAGGCGGCGGCCCAGCTGCCGGGCGGCGCGCATCAGGCGGTAGACCACCCGGGCGTCGGGGGCGGGCATGGCCACGCCCTGGGTTTCCCATTCGGCGAAGAAGCGGTCGATGGCGTCGGTCATGGGCGTCCCTCCTGGATAATCTTGAGTTCAAGATAAGACCGTAATAGTCTTGATGTCAAGATGATTTCGGGAGGAATCCGGGACGCTCGTCCAAGCGCGACAAGCGTTGTATGAGATTTCGTGCTATCCTCTGCCGGGGATATCGATTCGTGATCCCGTACGTTTTCACTGCTCGGCCTCGGCGCCCGGTCGCCCACGTCCCGGCGCGCGCGCGAGCTTCCCGCCCCAGGAGGGTATCGATGATGCGTCAGACAAGGTTCATGTTCCTGCTGCTCGCGCTCGCGGCCCTGGCCGCCGGCTGCTCGAGCAGCACGCCGACCACGCCCGGCACGGCGGCCGACCAGGCCAAGACCGTCATCTCCGGCGACATCGCCCCCGGCACGCCAGCCTTCGCGTTCTCGGCCGCGGCGCCCGGCGATCCGTCGCCCGGCACCTTCCGCATCGAGGGCAGCAACCTGCGCTACGTGACCGACCCCGGCATGCTGCTGGCGGACATCGTGCTGGTGAACGACTCGAGCGCCGACTTCGCCGGCCCCGTGCGGCTGGTGTTCATGCAGCTGCTGCCCGCGGGCGTGACCGTGCTGAACGCCGACGCGGTGGACAGCACCCAGGGCGCGGGCGCCGTGTTCGCCTTCGACCTCGAGGACACCACCGGCACCTGGCGCGCGGGCGAGCGCACGCTGCCTCGCACGGTGCAGTTCGGCGTGGCGCCGGGCACCTCGATCGCCTTCGTGTCGCGCATCGTCACCGGTGACGACCCGGCGCCGGGCGGCGCCATCGGCGGCACCGTGTTCGCCGACGCCAACGGCAACGGCCTGCGCGACGAGGGCGAGCAGGGCGTGCGCGACGTGGCGATCATGCTGCACGACGGCGCGGCGGTCGACTCGACCAGCGCGATCATGCAGGCCATGACCGACAGCACCGGCGCCTACCGCTTCGACGCCCTGGCCTCGGGCCACTACACCGTGGCCCTGGCCCGCGACCCGCGCATCGAGCCCACCACCGCGCCCGTGCTGGACGTGCTGCTGGTGGAGTACGACGGCCAGGTCATGGACTTCCTGGGCGCCGACTTCGGCGTGCGCCGCGCGGGCGCCCCGGTCGACACCACCTTCTGCCTGGCCGCGGGCGACTGCATCGAGGCCAAGGGCATGTTCCGTCCCGACCGTCCGCGCCTGGAGGCCTGGGAGCTCGAGCGCTGCGACGAGGGCGGCACCTGCGGCGACGACGACGGCGACGACGCCGACGACGACGGCGACCATCCCGCCTGCTGGAGCCGCCTGTGCGGTCCCATCACCGCCATGGACGACTCGACCGGCGCCATCGCCGTGATGGGCACCTGGATCGAGCTGCCCGTCGAGGCCCTGGGCCGCCACACCCGCCCCGAGGACATCGCCGTCGGCCGCCGCGTGCGCGTCGAGGTCGAGGTCATGACCGGCGACGCGGGCGACCACCTGCGGGCCTGCCGCATCCAGAAGTGGAACGGCAACGGCGACCGGGTGCGCGGCGTCATCCAGGAGGTGCTGCGCGATCCGCAGGGCCACCCGGCGCTGCGCGTGCTGAACACCGTGGTGACGGTGCCGCCGTCGTTCAGCTGCGCGCCCGACTCGACGGACGACGACCACGACGACGACGACTGGCGCTGACCGGACCGCCGGTCCCCCGACACGATGACGAAGGCCCCGGGCGGCAGCGCCCGGGGCCTTTGGCTTGTCGAAGATGCGCGGTCAGCGCAGGTACAGGCCC
>DAOPJF010000207.1:0-5293 GCA_035399525.1 Candidatus Krumholzibacteriia bacterium
GGCGCCAACGGCGCGGGCAAGTCGACGCTCTTCAAGATGCTCGCGGGCCTGATCGAGCCCAGCCAGGGCACGGTGCGCGTGTTCGGCCGCGAGCTGCGGCAGGAGGTGGGCTGGTACCGCCGCGTGGGCTTCTGCCCCGAGAGCGACGCCCTGCCCGACTGGATGACCGGTCGCGAGTTCCTGGCGCTGAACCTGCGCCTGATGGGCTTCGGCAAGGCCGAGACCGACCGGCGCGTCGACCACTGGCTCGCCCGCTTCGATCTGACGGGCGCGGCGAACCGCCGCTGCGGCGGCTACTCGAAGGGCATGCGCCAGAAGCTGAAGCTGGCCCAGGCCCTGGCGCACGACCCGGACGTCATCTTCCTGGACGAGCCGCTCAACGGCATGGACCCGGTCTCGCGCAAGCACTCCATCGACCTGGTGCGCGAGCTGGGCCGGGCGGGCCGCACGGTGCTGGTGTCCAGCCACATCCTGCCCGAGGTCGAGTCGATGACCAGCGACATCGTGCTCATCGACCGGGGCAAGGTCCTGGCCGAGGGCTCGGTGGCCGAGATCCGCGACAAGATTCCCGAGCATCCGACCACCGTGGCCCTGGCCTCGCGCGACGCGCGCGGCCTGGCGGGCTTCCTGATCGGGCGCGAGCACGTCGTCTCGGTCGAGCTCGAGGGCGCCGACCGCATCGTCGTGCGCACCGACCACGCCGTCGAGTTCTACCGCGCGCTGCCCGGCTGGGTGCTGGAGAACGGGCTGCAGGTGGACGAGATCATGACCAAGGACGACAGCCTCGAGGCCGTCTTCCAGTACCTGACCGACCGCTGAACGGGGATGCCGTGAGCCAGACCGCCGTCGACAACGCCGCCGTGCCCGCCGGGGAACCGGCGCCGCTGCCCAACCTGCAGGCCATCGCGTGGCTGGCCTGGTACAGCATGCGCGAGATGGCGCGCCGCCGCCGCCTGATCGCCCTGTTGGCCATCAACATGCTGCCGGTGCTGGTGGTGGCCATCGTGCGCATCTGGTACCCGGGCGGCGCCATCACCGCGCAGCTGCAGCTGACGGGCCTGACCCACGAGGCCATCATCCCGTTCCTGGTGCCCATCGTGGCCATGTTCGTGGGCGTGTCGGCCATCGGCGAGCAGGTCGAGGAAGGCACCATCGTCTACGCCTGGACGCGGCCCGTGCGGCGCCGCGCCATCTACCTGGGCCGCCTGCTGGCGGCGCAGGGCGTGGCGGCGGCCACCCTGTCGCTGTCGCTGGTGCTGTGCTTCATGATCATGGTGAGCGAGGGCTTCGGCGTCATCACCTGGGAGTTCCTGAAGCTGTACCTGGGCACCTTCGCCATCATCGTGCTGGGCGCCTTCGCCTACACCGCCGTGTTCGCGGCCATGGGCACGCACTTCCGGAAGCCGGTGGTGCCGGCCATCGTGTTCGCCTTCGGCTGGGAGAACATGGTGTCGAACGTGCCGGCCCGCGTGCAGGAGATGAGCCTGCGCTTCCACCTGCAGAACCTGGTGGACAAGCCCGACGCCACGACCTCGGACCTGCCGGGCGTGCTGGCGGCGCTGCTGACCGCCGCGGTGCACCGTGACCCGGTGCCCCGCCTGCAGTCGGTGGCCGTGCTGGTGCTGGTGTCGCTGGCGGCCGCGGCGCTGGGCGTGTGGCTGCTCAAGCGCAAGGAGATCGAGAAGTAGGATCGCCCGGCCGGCGGCCTACTTCCAGCGCACGCGCCAGCGGCCCGGGCCGTCGGCCTGGACCTCGCCCCGGCGCACCGTGCCGTCCGGCAGCTCGAGCCGGTGCGTCCACGCCCCGGGCTCGGCTGTGTAGACCAGCGCCGTGCCCTCGCCGTCGATGACCAGCTCGCAGGGCGCCGCGCCCACCTTCGACACGACCCGCAGCGACGGCCAGCCCGCGGGCACGCGCGGGCGCACGACCACGACCGGCTCGGCGGCCGTCAGGTCGGCCCGCAGCCCCGCGTAGTCCTGCACCACCGTGCGCAGCAGCTCGGCCAGCGACCAGGCCTGGCTCGTCGCGCCGCCGAACTCGTCGTTGCTCGCGGCCCGCGCACCGTCGCGGATCTCCTGCAGCGTGCCGACCGCGCCCTCGTCGAGGATCTCGTCCATCAGCATGCGCGTCTGGCCGAAGCCCTCGCGGGGGTCGTTCAGCGCCGAGATCCAGGCCCCCGACAGCCACAGCCACACGTCGCCGTTGTGATAGGCCTCGTCGTAGTAGTAGCGGCCCAGGTCCAGGTGCCGGGGGTGGAAGGCGGGGTCGTCCTCGGCCAGCGACTGCACGCCCCACGGCTTGACCAGGGGCGCCGCCTGCGCGGTGATGGCGTCGCGCTGCGCGGCGGTGAAGAGCGTGGGCGAGGCCAGCACCGCGAGCAGGCCGTTGGGACGCACCTGGGTGTCGGCGCTGCCGTCGGCGTTCAGGTGGTCGACCAGCCGGCCGTCCCGCCAGAACTTCGCGTGGAACGCGGCGGCCAGGCGGTCGGCCAGCGCGGCGTAGCGCGCGGCGGCGGCGGCGTTGCCGGTCGCCGCGGCCAGGCGCGAGGCCGTCAGCAGGCCGCGGTGCCACAGGGCCTGGGGTTCGACGGCGCGGGTGCCGCGGGGCGAGTAGGGATGCTGCTCGCCGCCGGCATCCATCCAGGTTTCGCCGTCGCCGTGCACCAGGAACAGGTCGCCGTCGACGGCCTTGGCCAGTGCGCCCTCCACCGCGCGCATGACGATGGGCGCCACCTCGCGGGCGAACGCGTCGTCACCCGACTGGCGCCACAGCTCGTCCACCGCGCGCACGTACCACCAGGTGCCGTCGATGCTGGCGTACTGCACCTCGTCCACGGTGACGAAGTTGGGCACGCGCCCCAGGCGCGGGCTGTCCGGGTCGGTCTCCTGGTAGGCGCCGAACGAGCGCAGCAGGGCCTGGGCGGTGGCGAAGTCGCCGTCCACCACGCAGGCGCCCGGCAGGCTGATGAAGGTGTCGCGGCCCCAGTAGGTGGTGAACCAGTAGAAGCCCGCGTAGATGCCCAGGCCGCGCTGCCGCATCACCAGGTTGTCCAGCGAGATGCGCGCCCAGGCCAGGGCGCGGTCGTCGCGCGGGTCGCCGGTGGTGATGAGCGTGCGATCGACCAGGTCCTGCAGCCGTGCGCGGCGCGCCTCGGCCAGGTCGAAGGCGCTCGCCTGCAGCCGGGCGGCGCGGGCGATGGCCGCGTCGGCCTCGACGTCGGCGGCGCACACCACCTCGACGCGACCGCTGGGCACCCGCGGCGGGATGTGGCCCTCGACCGCGCCCGGCAGGAACGGCGTGGCGTCGGCCATGGCCTTGCGCGCGCGGCTCTTGGGGTAGGAGGTGGGCAGGGTGCGGCCGTCGGGCGTGAAGCCCGCCGCCCCGCGCACGTTCACCGCCAGCCAGCGCGGGTGCGCCGCGTCGGGGGCGGCGTCCAGGGCGTCGCGGCGGCACACCGCGAGCGCGCCCTCCTGCCAGCGCACGTCGTAGTCGGGGCGGCCCACGCGCCACAGGAAGCGCATGTCCACGCGGGGCACGAAGGCGAAGCGCCCGGGCGGCACGCCGTCGTACACCACGCGGAAGCCGTTCTCGCCGTCGAAGAGCACGACCGTCTCGGTGATCTCGCTGCCGTCGGGCAGCCGGTGGCGGCGCACCAGGCGGTCGGGCGTGACCTGCGCCGCGACGGCGGTGGCGGGGCCGACCTCGGTGCCGTCGTCCAGCCGCAGGGTCCAGCCGTCGACGACCTCGTGCATGGCCACGTAGAAGCCGTGGTAGCTGCGCGTGTCCGGGCCCACGGCCTCGCCCGCCAGGTGGGCGGCGCCCTTGTCGGTGAAGATGAACTCGCGCGGGTGGTCGGGCGTGACCGTCAGCGCCAGGTCGTCCAGGGGCAGGGCGGAAGCCGCCGTGGCCGCCGCCAGCGCGGCGGCGCACACGGTCGTGCGCATCATCGCTCGGATCATCGGTCCATCCTCCGTGACGCCCGTGCCGGGCGGTCTACTTCACCAGGCTGATGCGTGCGGTGGCGCGGCCGCTCCGGCCGTCCACCTGCACGAAGTACGGGCCGCTGGCCACGGCCCGGCCTCCGTCGTCGGTGCCGTTCCAGTCGACGGCCGCCTCGCCGCCCGACACGCGCGCGGTCATGGTGCGCACCATGCGTCCGCGGGCGTCGTGGACGCGCAGCGTCACCGTGCCGTCGTCGAGCCCCGAGGCCACGAGCCGCACCTGGGCGTTGAACGGGTTGGGCCAGGCCACGAGCCGCGGGCCGGCGCCCGGGACGCCCGGCACGCCGGAGACAGCGAGGGGCAGGGCCACGTACTCGGCGGCGGTCACGTTGCCGTCGCCGTTGCCCGCGGGCGCCTGGCCGCCGAGGGCGCCGCCGTCGGGCGAAGCGTACTGCACCGCGGCCAGCCAGACCACCTCGGGCGGCGCGAGGGGAAAGAGCGCATCCAGGTCCAGCGCGCCCTCGAGCACCGCGCCGGCAGCCTTGACCATCGCCGTCGATTCGACCACGGTCTGGCTGCCGTCGAACCAGCCGACCCAGCCGTTGCTGGTCTCGCGGGCCAGGAAGTGCATCCAGGGCACGGTCTGCCCGGCCTTGGCCCAGGGCGCGGCGACGGCGCCGCCGGTGGTGCCGCCCACCAGCAGGAACGTGTCGTAGCCGGGCTGGACCGACGGCGCGTCGGTGGCCACGTACAGCCAGCCGTCCTTCACCTGGGCGTGGAGGTCGAAGGCGCCGCCGGCCACAGCGGGCACGTCGGCGTCGAGGGCGCCGTCCATGACGAAGCCCGTGCCCGGTCCGCCGCCGCCACCGGTGTCTCCGGTGCCGACGTACACGTGCTGGATGGGCGAGCGCTTGACGTTGCCCTGGGCGTCCTCGGCCTCGACGTAGTAGTCCAGCAGCACGTCGCTGTAGCCCGAGAGCTCGAGCCAGTACTCGTCGGCGATGTGGGTGGGCAGCACCGTCAGGTCGATGCCGGGGATGTCCCAGGGTTCGCCCGAGGGCATCACGCGCCGGGTCATGGGATGGGCCAGCCAGGCGCTCACGCCGCCGCCGCCGGCGTAGGTCTCGTTGACGGTGGTGGCGGGATCGTTGGCGCCGTCGGCGTCCTCGCGCACCATCAGGTCGACGCGCACCACGTCCGACACGTCGTGCACGAAGGTCCACACCGTGAAGGCCGAGGTCATGGGTGCGCCGTCGCCCGAGGGCCAGCCCCACAGGCTGCCGCCGCCGAAGCCGCCGGGGTTCCAGGGCAGGCGCTGGGGCAGCCAGACGGTGGGTGCGGTCCGGTCGCTG
>DAOPJF010000208.1:0-5281 GCA_035399525.1 Candidatus Krumholzibacteriia bacterium
ACCTGGCCACGTTCACGCGCGCCCTGCGCTCGGTGGATCCCGGCGACCCCGTCGAGGTGGAGGTCGTGCGCGACGGCCGGTCCTTGCGCTTCACCGTGGTGATGGGGGACAGGTCCCAGCGCCGCTAGGCGCGGATCGAACCGGCAGGCTGGACGCCGGTGCGCTCGCCCGGCTCCACGTGCACGAAGACGCGCGCGACGTTGCCGACGTTGTCCCGCACGCGGTCCTCGACGCCGTGGGCGATGTCGTGGGCGGCGCCCAGGCTGAGGTCAGGGTGCACGGCGATGCGCAGGTCGGCCAGGTACCACGAACCGCGCTGGCGCACCCGCAGGTCCCGGATCTCCTGCACGCCCTCGACGGCGGACGCCGCCCGGCGGATCGACGCCACCAGCGCCGGGTCCGGCATCGTGTCCATCAGCGTCATCACGTTCTCGTGCAGCAGGTCCCAGCCCATCTTGGCGATGAACACGGCGATGACCAGGGCGGCGATGTTGTCCAGCACCGGCCAGCGTATCATCGCGCCCACGATGCCCAGGGCCGCGGCGATCGAGCTGATGGCGTCGCTGCGGTGCATGGCGCCGTTGGCCAGCAGGGCCGGGCTGTTGTGCAGGCGCCCGACGTGGATCGTGTACCGCGCCATGATCTCCTTGGTCACGATCGAGACGATCGCCGCGCCGAGGGCCAGCTTCTCGGGATGGTGCCGCACGCCCTTCAGGAAGCCGCGCACCGCGTCGCCGCCGATCAGCAGGGCGGTCAGCAGCATGAAGGCCGCCACCACGACCGCGCCGAGGGTCTCGAAGCTGTGGTGGCCGTAGGGATGGTTCTCGTCCGGCGGCCGGTTGGCCGCCTTGAGCGCCAGCAGGATGCCGATGTCGCTCAGCACATCCGCCAGGCTGTGGAAGCCGTCCGCGACCAGGGCGGCCGAGCCGGCCAGCAGCCCGATCGCGATCTTCGCGGCGGACAGGATGGCATTGCCGACCAGGCCGATCCCCGTGCAGAAGACGGGGCGCAGCCACGCGCTGCCGGCAGGGGACGGGATCCCGCGGTCCATGTCAGTCCTCGTCCCCGGGCAGCTCGGACGGGTACATGGCGTTGATCACGTCCCGGTACTTGCGGGAGATGGCGAAGCGCTTGACCTTCATCGTCGGCGTCAGCTCGCCGGCCTCGAGCGTGAACTCCTGCTCCAGCAGCGAACACTTCTTGATCTGGCTGAAGCCGGGCAGCTCGCTGTTCAGGTGGTCCAGCTGTTCCTGGAACAGCGCCTGCACCCGCGGTTCGGCCACGAGTTCGGCGGGCGTGCGCGCGCGCAGCCCCTGGGCCGCGGCCCAGTCGCCGAGGGTGGCGAAGTCCGGCACGACCAGCGCGCTGAGGTACTGGCGCCGGTCGCCGATCACCACCACCTGGGTGACGAACTTGTTGGTCTGGAAACGGTTCTCGATGGGCTGGGGCGCGATGTTCTTGCCGCCCGCCGTCACGATCAGGTCCTTCTTGCGGTCGGTGATGAAGAGGAAACCGTCGTCGTCGAGCCTGCCGATGTCGCCCGTTGCGAACCAGCCGTCCTTGTCGATCACCTCGGCGGTCGCCTCGGGGCGGTGCCAGTAGCCGAGCATCACCTGCGGTCCGCGGGCGAGGATCTCGCCGTCGGCGGCGATGCGGATCTCGGTCTCGATCACGGGGCGGCCCACACTGCCGTAGCGCTTGACCGCCGGCGTGTTGCAGGTCAGCACGGGAGCGGTCTCGGTCAATCCGTAGCCTTCGCAGATCTCCAGGCCGGCGCCGTTGAAGAACAGGTTGATCTTCTCGGACAGCGGCGCGCCACCCGAGATCATGCACTGCACGTTGCCGCCGAGCCTCGCCCGCAGCTTGTGGAACACCAGCCGGTCGGCCAGGCGGTGCCTGAACGCCAGGCCTCCGCCCAGGGGCTGCCCGTCGGCGCGCCGCCGGGCGGCCTCCATGGCCACCTCGCGCGCCCAGAAGAAGATGTCCCGCTTGGGCCAGCCTGCGCCCATGGCCGTGCCCAGGGCCTTGGCATAGATCTTCTCGTACAGCCGCGGCACGCTGATCATGATCTGCGGCTTCACCTCGAGGATGTCGCGCGGCACCGTATCCATGCGTTCGGCGTAGTAGATGCCGACGCCCGCGAACAGCATCGTGTAGAAGCCGGCCATGCGTTCGAGCACGTGCGAAAGCGGCAGGAACGACAGGCAGCGGTCCATGCGCTCGAAGGGGAACTCGTCCTGGATCGACAGCACGTTGCTGACGAAGTTGCGGTGGCTGAGCACCACGCCCTTGGGCGTGCCCGTGGTGCCCGAGGTGTAGATGATGCTGCAGGGCGCGGCGGCGTCCACGGCCGTGAAGGGGCTGCCGGGGGCCGGGGGGTCGCGGTCGACGATGTTCTGGCCGATCTCCAGCAGGCGCGTGAAGGCCAGGATGTCGGGCAGTTCGGTGCGGTCGAACGCGACGACGTCCTTGATCGACGGCAGGTCGCCCCTGACCTGGTGGATCTTGGCGGCCTGGTCGCCGGTCGACACGAACACCGCGACGGGCGCGCAGTCGGCCAGGATGCCGCCGATGGCGTCGGGCAGCAGCGTGGGGTAGACCGGCACGGTGACCGCGCCCGCCGCCTGGATGCCCAGGTCCGTCAGCGCCCACTCGACGCGGTTCTCCGCGAGCAGGGCCACGCGGTCGCCGGGCTTGACGCCCAGCGACAGCAGCCCGTGCCGCAGCGCCTGCACCCGGCGCAGCGCCTCGCTGCTGGCCATGGGCTCCCAGCGGCCATCGTGGCTGCGCGTCGCGAAGCAGTCGGCACGGGGACGCTCGTGAACAGCGGCCAGGAAGAGATCCGGAACGGTCTGGACCGGCATGGAAGCCTCCATCGGATACGGTTCGGGCGACCGGGCGGCGGCGGAACAGGCACTGTTGCCCTATCCTGCCGGGCTGAACCGGGTTTGTCAACGCGGACCCCGCGCCGGAAGGATCCCCCAGCCCATGCCGCCCGCCTTCGATGCCGCGCACCTCGCCGCCCTGCACGAGGCCCTGCTGTCCTGGTTCGCGGTCGCGGGCCGGGATCTGCCCTGGCGTCGCCGCCGGTCGGCCTACGGCACCTGGATCTCGGAGATGATGCTGCAGCAGACCACCGTGGCGGCCGTGGTGCCCTACTGGGAGCGGTTCCTGGCCCGGTTCCCCGACGTGGCGGCGTTGGCGGCCGCGGACGAGTCCGAGGTCCTGGCCCTGTGGTCGGGCCTGGGGTACTACCGGCGCGCGCGCATGCTGCACGCGGCGGCGCGGCGGATCGTGGCCGACGACGGCGGCGTTCTTCCCGCCGATCGCGCCCGTTGGCGCAGCCTGCCGGGGATCGGCGACTACGCCGCCGGCGCCATCGCGAGCATCGCCCTGGGCGAGGCCGTGCCCGCGGTCGACGCCAACGTGCGCCGCGTGCTGACCCGCTGGGCGGCCGCCGGAGGCGACGAGGCCGCGCGGCTGACGCCGGCCCGGCTCCAGGACATGGCCGCGGCGCTCGTGCCCGCGTCGGCCCCCGGACCGTGGAACGAGGCGCTGATGGAACTGGGTGCGACCGTGTGCCGGGCCCGCGAGGCGTCATGCCGCGCCTGCCCGGTGCTCGACTGGTGCGCCGCCGGCCTGGCGGGCACCGCCGCCGAGGTCCCCCCGGCCCGGGTCCGCCCGGCCCCCGTGCGGGTCGCCGTGGGCCTGGTGGTGGCGCGACGGGGCCGCGAGGTCCTGCTGCTGCCTCCGGGGGCCCCGGCCGCCGTCGCCGTGCCTGCCTCAGGCGCGCCAGAGCGGGACGACCTCGGCGGGCTGCACCGCGGCCTGTGGGCGCTGCCGGGGACTCCGTGGTATGCCGAGCCGGCCGATCCTGCCCACTGGCGGCGCCGCCTGGTCGGGGCCTGCACCGCCTGGGCCGGCAGCGCCGCCGCCGGACCTCCGGTCCTGGTCGGGCGCATCAGCCACGCCATCACGAGGTTCCGGCTCGCGGTGGACGTCGTGGAGGTCCCGGTGGCGGCGCACGCCGATCCGGCCGACCTGGGGGGCGAGGGGGCCGTCTTCGCGCGGCAGGGCGATCCGCGGCCCCTGTCGAAACTGGTCGTCAAAGTCATTGCGGCATCAGGTCATGGTTCAGGTTGACAACCCGGACCATTCCCACCTATTTAGCCCACAGGTCCTGAATCCTCCGATTCAATCGCTGCGAGGTCACCACCATGCTGCAGATCACCCGCCAGACCGAATACGCCATCCGCGGACTCCAGGAGCTGACGCGCCGCAACGACGACGCGCCGGTGCAGCTCAAGGTGATCGCCGGTTCCTGCGAAGTCTCGGAGGCCTTCCTCGCGAAGATCTTCCAGATGCTGGCCCAGGCCGGCATCGTGAAGTCGCATCGCGGCGTCAAGGGCGGCTTCAGCCTGGCCCGCGCCGCCGGCGACATCACGCTGCGTGAGGTCGTCGAGGTGTGCGAGGGGGGCATCGTGCTGAACCACTGCCTGCGCAAGGTCGACCCGTGCAAGGATGCGGGTACCTGCCAGGTGGCCGGTGTCTGGCGCGAGGCGCAGAGCGCGCTGACCGGCGCCCTCGACCGCACGAGCCTCGCGGACATCAGCTGAGCGCACGCCCGGCGCCGTCGCGAAACACCGAAGCCCCTGCCGACGGCGGGGGCTTCGTGCGTTGCGTTCGGTGCGAACCGATCCCGGCCTAGGTCGCCTGCCGCCGCCGCCGCAGTTGACCGCACGCCGCATCGATGTCGCGGCCGCCGCTCTCGCGGATGAATGCGTCGACGCCCGCGTCGGTGAGCACGCGCTGGAAGGCCAGCGTGCGTTCGCGCGCCGGACGGTCCAGCGCGTCGTCGTGCAGGGGGTTCATGGGGATGAGGTTCACCTTGAACGGCCGCCCGCGCACCAGCTTCACCAGCGCCTGGGCCTGGTCCAGCGTGTCGGTCGACCCGGCGATGAGCACCCAGGCGATCGTGGCGCGCCGGCCCGCGGCCTCGGCGTAGCGCTGCGCCAGCGCGACGGCCTCGCCGGGCGGCGTCCTGCCGGGCACCGGCATCAGCCGCTTGCGCGCAGCCTCGTCGACGCCGCCGAGGCTCAGGGTCAGGCCCACGCCCGGCGCCGCGTCGATCAGCTTCTGCAGCCCCTCGCGCGGGCCGCTGGTCGAGATCTGGATCCGGCGCTTCGACATGCCCAGTCCGTCGGGATCGGTCATGATCTCCAGGGTACCGGCCACGACGTCCCAGGCGTCGAGCGGTTCACCCATGCCCATGAAGACCACG
>DAOPJF010000209.1:0-5276 GCA_035399525.1 Candidatus Krumholzibacteriia bacterium
GGCGGCTCGGGCCAATAAGTAACAGACGGCGGCCCGTTGCACAACACGGGGGGGCGCCGGAAGGCTCCCCCGGGGCCGCCGGGCAGCGTTTCGGCCCGCCCAGGGGCTACTGGGGCACCATTTTTTGATGTTTTCCGCGAGAATCTTTGTTCGTTCACCGAACTTAGTGTACCATAGAGCATGGATCCAGCCGGGCGGGGGCCCGGCGCCCACCCTGTCCGGAGGACACTCTGTTGCCCACGAAGCTCGCCGGTGCGCTGGCCCTCGCTGCCGTCCTTGTCCTGGGCGTCGCCGCGTCCGCATCCGCCTCGTGGTCCCTGGTCTGGGCCGACGAGTTCAACGGCGCGAGCCTGGACCTCGGCAGCTGGAGCTACGACATCGGCACCGGCTGTCCCAACCTGTGCGGCTGGGGCAACAACGAGCTCGAGTACTACCGCTCCCAGAACGTCGCGGTGACCGGCGGCAACCTGGTGATCACGGCCAAGGCCGAGTCCTACGGCGGCGCCGCGTACACCTCGGGCAAGGTCACCACGCGGGGCAAGCAGACGTTCCTGTACGGCCGCGTCGAGATGCGCGCGAAGCTGCCGGTGGGCGGGGGCCTGTGGCCGGCCTTCTGGATGATGCCCCAGGACGACGCCTACGGCGGCTGGGCGGCCAGCGGCGAGCTCGACATCATGGAATCGGCCAACGGCATGACCTTCGTCGGCGGGGCGCTGCACTACGGTGGCACCTGGCCCGACAACACCTCCACCAGCGGTTCGACGACGCTGGGCGGCGCGAGCTTCGCCGACGCCTTCCACGTCTACGCCGTCGAGTGGGAGCCGGACGCCATCCGCTGGTACGTGGACGACACCCTGTTCATGACCCGCACCAGCGCCCAGTGGTACAGCAGCGCGGCGCCGGGCAACGCGCGCGCGCCGTTCGACCAGCCGTTCTACATCCTGCTGAACCTGGCGGTCGGCGGCAACTACACCGGGTGCACCAGCAGCAGCTGCGTGACCGCATCGCTGCCGCAGCAGTACCTGGTGGACTACGTGCGCGTGTACGAGGACATCCCCAACGCCTTGCCCACGGTCGCCATCACGGCGCCCACGGCCGGCACGACGCTGCCCGCGGGCGACATCGCCATCACCGCGACCGCGGCCGACAGCGACGGCACGATCGCCGCGGTCGAGTTCTACGACGGCGCCGCGCTGCTGGGCACCGACACCACGGCTCCCTACGCCTTCACGTGGTCCGGTGTCGGCGACGGCTGCTACACCATCATCGCACGCGCCATCGACGACCTGGGCGGCACCGCCGAGGCCGCGGCCGACATCACCGTCGGCCTGGGCTGCGGCCAGCTGGCCTACCCGTCGGGCACGCCGCACCTGCTGCCGGGCGTGGTGCAGGCCGAGGACTACGACCAGGGCGGCGAGGGCGTGGCCTACCACGACACCGACGCGACCAACAGCGGCAGCCAGTACCGCACGGGCGAGGGCGTGGACATCGAGGCCTGCAGCGACACGGGCGGCGGCTGGAACGTGGGCTGGATGGTGTCGGGCGAGTGGCTCGAGTACACCGTGCAGGTGCCCGCGGCCGGCGTGTACACCGTCGAGGCGCGGGTGTCGTCGCAGTCGGCGGGCGGATCGTTCCGGCTCGAGTTCGGCGGCGTCGACCGGACCGGCAGCATCACCGTGCCGGTGACGGGCGGCTGGCAGACCTGGACGACCGTGTCGGCCACCATGAACCTCGAGGCGGGCACGCAGGTCATGCGCTTCGTCGCGACGGCCACCGACTTCAACCTGAACAGCTTCACGATCGCGGCCGACCCGCTGTCGCCGGCGCCGCTGCCGTCGGCGGGCGCGGCGACGCTGCTGCCGGCGTACCCGAACCCGTTCAACCCGTCGACCACCATCGCCTTCGAGCTGGAGGCGCCGGCGGGCGTGACCCTCGGCATCTACGACGTGGCCGGCCGCCTGGTGCGGACGCTGGTCGCGGGCGAGGTCACCGGCCCCGGCCGCCACGAGGCGACCTGGGACGGCCGCGACGCCGGGGGCCGGACCGTGGAGGCGGGCGTCTACCTGTGCCGGCTGCAGGCGGCCGGCCAGGTCCTGACCCGGCGGATGACGCTGCTGAAGTAGCGCGCGGTCAGCGGGCCGGGCGCACCGTCACCGGGCGCTCGGCCGCCGGCCAGGTCCCGTCGATGACGGCCCGTTCGACCTGGCCGCCGCTCACCACGTAGCGCGTGGTGCGGCAGGCGCCGTCGCGGTAGCCGTAGCCGTCGCCGTCATCCTCGTACAGCACGCCCACCGCGCGGCCGTCCGGCCCCGGGTTGGTCACCAGCTCGATCGCGTCCAGCGGCCGCTCGCCCGAGAACTCCATGACCGGGCCCAGGGGCAGGGCCGCTCCCTCGCGCAGGAACAGCGCCGGCAGGTCGGGATCGTCCAGGTCGCCGTCGACCAGGCTGATGCGCCGCCATTGGCCGGCGGGGAAGACGTCCGGCAGCGGGGCGTCGGGACGCGTGCGGCAGGCCACCAGCAGGTCGTCGCCCATCAGGAAGGCATCGTCCTGGCCGCGCAGGCGCGGGTCGGCCGGGTCGGCGAAGAACAGCGGGCGCAGCGGCGGCAGACCGCTGCGCTCGGCCTCGCGCATCAGCGTGTACAGGTAGGGCAGCAGCCGGTAGCGGATCTGCAGCGCGCGGCGGCAGGTGGCCTCGACCCCGGGGCCGAAGGCCCAGGGCTCCTTGTCGATGTTGCCCTTGCCGGTGTGGCCGCGGGCGAAGGGCAAGAGGGCGCCGATGCCCATCCAGCGCGCGAACAGGCGGCCGTCGCCGGCGCCGGCGAAGCCGCCGATGTCCGGCCCGGCCATGGGCTGGCCCGAGAGGCCCAGGTTCAGCACCATGCTGATGGACATGTCCAGGTGGATCCAGTCGGCCACGTTGTCGCCGGTCCAGGTCGCGGCCCAGCGCTGGCCGCCCAGGTGGTTGGCGCGCGTCAGCACGAATGGACGGCGGTCCGGCCGCGCGTCCCGGCAGCCCTCCCAGGTGCCGCGGGCCATCAGCATGCCGTAGACGTTGTGGTAGCGCGCGTGGGTGTCGGGCCCGCCCAGCTCCGGGTCGGCGGCGTGCCGGTTGTCCACGGGCATGGTCTTGCTGTCGACGTTGAAGACGGCGGGCTCGTTCATGTCGTTCCACACGCCGTCGATGCCCAGCTGCAGGTACTGGGCGTAGAGCCCGCCCCACCAGGCGCGCACGTCGGCGCGCGTGAAGTCGGGGAACACGCAGTTGCCCGGCCAGACGTGGCCCTGGTAGACGTCGCCCTGCGCCGTCCGGACCCAGGCGTCCAGGGCGTCGCCGCTGTCGTAGACGTGGTAGCCCGGCTCGAGCTTGATGCCCGGATCGATGATCGCCACGGTGTGGAAGCCGTCGCCGTGCAGTTCGTCCACCAGGCTGCGCATGTCCGGGAAGTCCCAGGTGTTCACGGTGAAGCAGCGGTACCCGTCCATGTAGTCGATGTCGAACCAGATCACGTCGCAGGGGATGTCGCGGTCGCGGAACGTGCGCGCGACCTCGCGCACCCGGTCGTCGGGCGTGTACGAGTAGCGGCACTGGTGGTAGCCCAGGGCCCAGCGCGGGGGCAGGGGCATGGTGCCGATCAGCCCCGCCAGCTTCCGGACGACGGCCTGCGGGCTGTCGCCCTCGACGACCAGCACGGGGAACTCGGGCCCGTTGGCCTCGAAACGGATGCCGGCGCGCAGGTCGATCAGGCAGCGCTGCGGCGTGTCGGCCAGCACGCCGAAGGCCGTGCCGTCGGGGCGCACGGCCAGCACCCAGGGATGCGACTGGTACAGGCTCAGCGACTGGGTGTGCCAGGCATAGGCGTCGGTGTTCCAGGCCACGGTGCGCGTGCCGTTGCGGCGCAGAGGGCCGGGCACTTCGCCGGTGCCGTAGAGGTCGACGCCCTCGCCGATGTCGACCTGGACCGAGGCGCGGCCCTGCACGCGCGCGAACACCGGCTCGACCTGCGTCGCCACGGGGGCGCCGGTGGCCGCGAGCGGTGCGGCCAGGCACAGCGAGGGCCGGGCCTGGTCCCGGGCGGCGTCCGAGGCGAAGTAGCGGGTGACCCCGCCGCCGAGGTCCTCGACGGTGGCCGCGCCGGCGACGGCGGCCAGGCAGGTCAGCAGCAGAGCCAGGAACATGCGGCCGGTGCGGCCGGGCAGTCGGGTCATCGTGGTCTCCCGGGATGCGGTCCGCCGCCATCGTAGCGGAGGCCGGGGCGACGATCCACGGGGAATGCACCGGTCAGCGCCGCTCGATCTCGCCGGTCAGCGGCACGAACCGCACCGGGAGCGCGGCTCGCGTCACGAGGCTGCCGTCGGACTGCTTCTCGATCACCGTCAGCCACTGGGTGTCGCCATCGGCGCCGACGGGCATGACCAGCCGGCCGCCCGGCCGCAGCTGCGCGAGCAGGGGCGGCGGCACGCGTTCGGCCGCGGCCGTGACCATGATGGCGGCGAACGGCGCCAGGTCCGGCAGCCCCCGGTAGCCGTCTCCGGTGTGCACCTTTACGTTGTCGCAACCCAGGTCGGCCAGGCGCCGGCGCGCCGCCGCCGAGAGTTCGGTCACGATTTCGATGGTGTGCACGTACCCCTGGGGAAGGACCGCGGACAGGACCGCGGCCTGGTAGCCCGAGCCGGTGCCGACCTCGAGCACCGTGTCGCCGGGCGCAAGCCGCATCAGCTCGGTCATCATCGCCACGATGGTGGGCTGGCTGATGGTCTGGCCCAGGCCGATGGGCAGGGCGCGGTTCTCGTAGGCGAAGGGCTGGAGCTCGGCCGGCACGAACCGGTGGCGGGGGACGGTCAGCAGCGCCGCCTCGACGGCGGGCGACAGGAACGGGCGGCCCAGGACATCGTCGTTGCGGGCGATGTCGCGCCGCACCGCCTCGACCATGGCCCGGCGCTCGTCGGCGCGGTCGGCCGCCGCGGCGGGGCCGTCTGGGGGCGGATCGCCGGCCGCGGACAGCAGGACGCCTGCGAGGAGCGAGGAAGTCAACCACGTGACCATGGAGCCACCGCCTGCCACCACGTTAGCGGCGGACGGCCCCGGGGGCAACGCAACCAGCGACGGGAGGCCCCGCATGAAGACCCGCACGATCAGCGCAGCGCTTGTGCTGCTTGTCCTTGGAGGATGGACGCCCATGACCGGCAACGACACGGCCCGCGCGGCCGAAAGCGCCCCGCAGCTCGAGACCGCCACCCTCGGCGGCGGTTGCTTCTGGTGCATCGAGGCGGTG
>DAOPJF010000210.1:0-5250 GCA_035399525.1 Candidatus Krumholzibacteriia bacterium
TTCAGCGCCAGCAGGTTGGTCTGGAAGGCGATCTCGTCGATGGTCTTGAGGATGACGACCGTGCGGTCGGACGAATCCTTGATGGCGTTGATGGCGCTGACCATCTCGGTCACCGCCGCCGAACTCTCCTGGGCGCTGGACAGGGCGCTGCGTGCGCAGTCCTGCGCCTGGTCGGCGTTGCCGGCGTTCGAGCGCGTCTGGTGGGCCATCTGCTCGAGCGAGGCCGAGGTCTCCTGCAGCGAGGCGGCCTGGTCGTTGGCGCCGTCGACCACCTGGCGGCTGGTCTGCGCCAGGCCGCCCGCGGCGTTGGTCAGTTCGTCGACGTTCTCCAGCAGGTGACCGGCCACCCGCCGCACCGGCACGATCACCAGGCGGTTGATGACGAAGCCCAGCACGCCGGCCGCCAGCAGCACCGCGGCGACCCCGGCGAAGATCGTGTTGCGGCCCATGCTGGCCAGCGCGCTGTCGGAGGTCTCGGTGCGCAGCACGACGTTGGCCAGGCCCAGCACGTCGCCCTCGCGGCTCCCGCCGTGGCATTCGAGGCACGACTTGGCCGCGACCACCGGCTGCACGCAGCGGTAGGTGTGGTTGTCGCGATCGACGATGATCCGGGTCTTGCCGTCGGCCAGCACCTGGCGGTCGACCTCGTCGCGGGGCTCGGAGCCCGCGCGCTTGCCGAAGTCGGTTTCCGTCGAGGGCCCGCGCACGGCGCGCACGTCGGCGATCTCCTCTTCCTCGGCCACGTGCGCGACGAACGACTCGAGGCCGTCCATGTCGCCGATCTCGCCGAACGTGGACATGGCCAGGGCGATGCTGTCGGCCACGAGGCGAGCCGAACTGGCTTCCTGCGACCGCGCCAGGCGCTTGGTCGCGATGGCGTTGTAGCCCGCGGAGCCGCCCAGTACGATGACCAGGCAGGCGACCACCGAGGCGATGACCTTGTCGCGCAGATTCATGTCGATTTCCCTTGTCGGCTGCCGCCCGCCGGTTGCGGGCGTGGTCATCCATTACCGGACCGGGAGCATGGTTCCCGGTGATGCCCTGATTTCGGCCGGCGGCGACTAAGGGTTTAGTGCAAATGAAGTCCTTATAGCACCTTGCGCGGTCTTGAAAGCGGACCCCCGGTGTCCGGAGACGCCGGGGGCCCGTTCGCGAACTCGGGAAAACCCGATATCCTATGAACTTGCAGCAGGTTTGCGCAGCACCGCCACCAGCGCGGCCATGCCCAGGACGGCGGCGACCGCCGACGCGCCGAGCACGCCGACCTTGGCGGCGTTCAGGGCCGGGCCCTCCAGGGCCAGGTCGGCGATGAACAGGGCCATGGTGAATCCGATGCCCGCCAGGAACCCGCCGCCGGCCAGGGCCGGCCAGGTCAGGCCCTCGGGCAGGCCGCGCGTGACCAGCTTCACCGCCAGCAGGCTCATCAGCAGGATGCCCACCGGCTTGCCCAGCACCAGGCCGGCCATGATGGCGACGGCGACCGGATCGCCGAAGTCCGACGCCGAGAACGCCACGCCGGCGTTGGCCAGGGCGAACACCGGCATGATGACGAAGCTCGTCCACGGGTGCAGCGTGCCCTCGAGGTACTCCAGGGGCGAGATCACCTCGCGCACCTTGTCGGTCAGGCCGCGCACCGCGTCCGAACGGTGGTGCATATGCACCCACGAGCCGCCGTGCAGCGTCTCGTCGGCGCGGCGCAACAGGGCGCTGACCGTGTTGGTCGGCAGGTAGCTGGTGGCGGGCGTCAGCAGGCCCATCAGCACGCCGGCGATGGTCGCGTGCACGCCCGACTCGTGGAAGCCGAACCACACCACCGCGCCGATCATCACGTACACGCCGAAGCTGCGCACCCCCGCGCGCCCCAGCAGCCAGATCAGCGCCAGGCCGCCGAAGGCCAGGACCAGCATGCGCAGGTCGACCGAGCCCGTGTAGCCGATGGCGATGACCAGGATGGCGCCGATGTCGTCGACGATGGCCAGCGACAGCAGGACCACCCGCAGGATCTTCGGCACCCTCGGCCCGAGCACCGCCAGGCACCCCACCACGAAGGCGATGTCGGTGGCCATGGGGATGCCCCAGCCGCGGGCGGCCGCGCCGCCCCCCTGCAGAAGCAGGTAGATGGCCGCCGGCACCACCATGCCGCCGATGGCCGCGGCCACCGGCAGGGCGGCCCGCCGCGGGTCGCGCAGCTCGCCCAGGACCAGCTCGCGCTTCACCTCCAGGCCGACCACGAAGAAGAACACGGCCATCAGGCCGTCGTTGATCCAGTGCTTCAGCGAGTGGACCATGGCGAAGTCGCCGATGGTGAAGCCCAGCTTCGTCTTCCAGATCGCGGCGTACCAGTCGGCGGCGCCGCTGTTGGCCAGCACCAGCGCAACGGCCGTGCACACGAGCAGCAGGACGCCGCTGGCGGCCTCGACGTGCATGAAGCGCGTGACGGGTTCGACGATGCGGTGGATGGGTTCGCGGGGGATCAGGTCGTCGGTCTTCGGTCCGGCCACGGCGGTCCTCCGGTTGGGGTTGAGCCCAGACTCTAACGACAAGCGGGCCGCGACGCTACCCTTGTGGGACAAGTCTGTTCGGATCCGAACGGACCGCGGCCCCGGAGCACCTCACGCACCCCGGGGCCGCAGGCTGTCCCGACCGCAGGCATCGCCTCAGCACTTCGCCGCGATCGCCTCCGCCATCCCGGTCGTCGTGGTGGTGCCGCCCATGTCGTAGGTGCGGGCCTTGCCCTCGGCGATGACCGCGGCCACGGCGTTCTCCAGCCGCGCCGCCATGTCGCTCTCGCCCAGGTAGTCGAGCATCATCTTGGCCGACAGGATCATCGCGATCGGGTTGACCTTGTTCATGCCCACGTACTTCGGCGCGCTGCCGTGCGAGGGCTCGAACACCGCCAGCTCGTCGCCGATGTTGCCGCTGCAGGCGAAGCCAAGGCCGCCCACCAGCTGCGCGCACAGGTCGCTGATGATGTCGCCGAACATGTTGCTGGCCACCATCACGCCGTACTGCTCGGGGTTCTTGATCAGCCACATGCACATGGCGTCGATGTTGGTCTCCCACAGCTCGATGCCCGGGTACTCCTGGGCGATCTTGCGGGCCTCGCGCACCATCAGGCCGCTGGTCTCGCGCACCACGTTGGGCTTCTCGACCACGGTCACCGACTTGTAGCCGTACTTCTTCGCGTACTCGAAGGCGTCGCGCACGATCTGCTGGCAGCCCTTGCGCGTGAAGATGCGGGTCGAGACGGCGATGTCCTCGTTGGCCGTGGCCTCGAGCACCTTCATCTGGGCCGGGTGCGTGCGCTTCATGACGTCGCGCACCTCCTGCGGCAGCGGGTGCCACTCGACGCCCATGTACAGGCCCTCGGTGTTCTGCCGGAAGACCACCATGTCCAGGCCGTCGCGGTAGTTCAGCGGGTTGCCGGTGTAGGCCTTGCAGGGGCGCAGGTTGGTGCGCAGGTTGAACTCCTGGCGCAGCCGCACGATGGGCGAGCGGTAGACCTTGCCCGTGCCGCGCAGCTCGGGCACCAGGGCGGCCTCGGCCTCCTCCTTGGGCAGGCTCGTGATGGCGCCGAAGAGGGCCGCGTCGACCGTCTTGAGCATGGCGATGGTGCGGTCGGGCAGCGGGTTGGCCTCGGTGCGCCAGAGCTCCCAGCCGATGTCGCCGTGGATGTACTCCGCGTCGAACCCCAGCTTGTCCAGCACGACGCGGGTGGCGTCCATCACGTCCACGCCCACGCCGTCGCCCGGCATCCAACCGATCGTGTACTTGGCCATGTCCGGTCACTCCTCGGAAGTCAGGTTGCGGCGGCCGCCCGCGGGCGCCGCCAGGTCGTCCCTTGACGGCCCAAGATACTGTCGAAGCGGAGGGAATTCCAGACCGGCAGGGCGGAATCCGGGGTCAGCGCCGGCAGCTGGCGGAGGTCGCCATGCGCAGGGCGATGGCCTCGGGCGAGGCGGCGGTGTGCAGGTTCCGGTGGTACAGCCGGTCGCTCAGGCCGAGCGAAATGAGCACGAAAACCAGCGGCACCAGGTAGGGCACCCACATGCGGCCCGGCCGGGCCGCCAGCAGCTTCGAGGTGCCGACGGTGCCCGCGGCCAGGATGACGCAGAATCCCACCGAAGTCAGGTACAGGTGGCTCAGGTTCAGCCACTGGCCCGATTGCGCCTGGTCCGTGAACGGCAGGACGGTGATGTACGTCCAGGCGATGAAGAACCGGATGGCCCGGCTGCCGAACACGAACCCGAAGAAGCTGTACGAGACGATGGCCAGGGCCAGCAGCGTGCGGATGACCGTACGCGCCTTGTACACCCAGACCACCCAGAACGGCGCCTGGTCCAGCATGGGGCTGGTCTGCATCGGGAAGAACATCATGTTCAGGTAGCGGAACAGGTTCTTCACCGAGATGAGCGAGAACTGCTCGACGGCGTGCGGGTCGGTGAAGACCATCGGCGCCCGGTAGCCCCAGCGGGTCTGCGCCCAGTAGAAGGCGACGGTCACCACCAGCAGCACCAGCACGTCGGCCGAAAGGACGCGGCGGCGGTCCAGGCCGTGGAAGAAGACCTTGTACGCGACGAGCGTGCCCACCAGCGAGAGCGACGTGGCCCGCGTCAGGCCCGTCAGCAGGAACAGCAGCAGCCCCAGCACGAAGACCCGCGAGTTCAGGCGGCCGCCGTGGCGGTAGTCGTTGCGGATGAACACGTACAGCACCAGCAGGTGCAGGCCCGCGAGCATCAGGTGCTCGAGCTGGTGGATCGACGTGAACACGCGGCCGTAGCTGCCCACGCCCAGGGCGAACAGCAGCGACGCCGTCAGCGCAAGCCGCTTCTGGGGGAAGATCATGTTCACGAGCATGTACACCACGAAGGCGTTGAGCGCGTGCAGGCCCAGGTTCACCGCCAGATAGCCCGAGGGATCGAGGCCGAACAGGCGGAACAGGCCCAGGAAGGTCAGCTGCAGCAGGGGCTGGCTGAAGTAGAAGCCCAGGTGCCCGAACATCGAGACCGGGTCGGTGTTCAGCTCGTGCGCGTCGCACAGGATGTGGGCGTCGGTCTCGTCCCACAGCGGCACCGTGGTCACCCGGCCGAACGCCGCGAACACGACCAGCAGCAGCAGCAGCAGGACGGGGCCGTGGATGCGCAGGGGGCTCAGGAGTTTCATGGAGCCCGGCGCGCCGGCATGCGGCCGGCGGCATGTGCTGGGTGGTTGCCTCGGGGGCCGAAGCCCGTTACCTATGACGGGACCCGC
>DAOPJF010000211.1:0-5245 GCA_035399525.1 Candidatus Krumholzibacteriia bacterium
TGAGCGAAGACGTCAGGTCGACGTAGAGGCCGCGTTCCTGTTCGGACCCAGGATTCAGGTTCGTCCCGACGACAGCGACATCATCCAGGGCGACGAATGCGACCATCGTGCCCGTGGCCTGGGTGAAGCGGCCAACGTTGAGGCCAGAGATGCCGACGGGCTCGATCCGGAGGCTCCGCAGCAGGATGGGGTCGAGGGCGGACGCGCCGCTCGCGGCGAGGTTGACCACGCCGATCTGCGAGTCCCCGGCGCCGGCGGCGGTCTGCGTGATGACCGTCCCGGTCCCCGCCGCACTGCCCGCGCCGATGATCGAGACGTGCTTGTTGACCGTCAGGGCCTCGGTGTAGGTGCCGGCCGTGACGTTGATCACGTCGCCGGGCGAGGCCGCGTCGATGGCGGCCTGGATGATCATGCCCGCCGCCACGGCGAAGGAGCCGTCGGCGCGGTCGATGACCCACCCGTTGACCGGGTCGGTGCCCAGCACGCCCGTCTGGGCCAGCGCCACGGTGGGCACGTAGGCCACGGCGGCAGGGTTCATGTTGTTGCCCGTCAGGGCGCCGAAATCGGCGGTCGAGACCTGGAAATTGGTCACGAAGAAGCCGTCGGCCTCCTCGGTGTACAAGGCGACGGGTTCGCCGAACGTGTTCGTGCCGGTCAACACGACGTTGTCCGAGCCGCCCGTGTAGTACGTGCCGTCGGCGTACACGGCCATGCCGGCCCAGGCATTGCCGCTGGTGGTCAGGCCGCTGACGGTCATGTTGCTGCAGTTGGCCATGCCCAGGCCCACGCCGTAGACTGTGCCCGTGGCCGTGCAGTCGGTGACGACGCCGCCGGCCAGTCCGTTGAAGTTCAGGCCCGTGCGGTAGCAGCCCTGCACCGTCACGCGCTGGACGTCGACCGTCACGTCGTCGCCCGAGACCTTCAGGCCGAAGGCCGTCGTGTACGCCGGGTTGCCGATCAGCGTGAAGTCGGCGAAAGCGAAGGCGACGGGGTCGTTGCTGCTTGCGTCGATGGCGTAATCGTTGAAGCCGGAGGCATCGATGATGGTCCCGGCCTCGCTCGCGCCGAAGATGCTCAGCGGCTTGTAGACGTTCAGGGATTCGGCGTAGGTACCGTCGGCGACCTGGATGATGTCGCCGTCCGCGGCGGCGTCGATGGCCGCCTGGATCGTCGAGTAGTTCGCGCCTCCTCCGCCGTCCACCGTGATGATGGCGGCGCCGGCCGGCGCGGCGACGAGCGCCAGGCCGACGAGCAGGCTGATGAGCATACGATTCATGATGACCCCCCTGGAGATGGTGAACGGGAAAATCCCCCGGCGCACGGACGGCGCCGCAGGTGCTGCGGACACGAGGCGGAATCGTTCGGAATGCGGGCGAGATGCGGGCAACAAGAGGTGAAGCTCCGGATGCAACGCTGCCCGGGGCGGCTCCGGCCGCGCCCGGTCGATGCTTTACTGTGCTGGGAGGAATCCGTTCTCCCGGCGATATCGTTCCGCGCCGCGATCGCGGCGCCATAGTCCCGCGGGCTTCATGCCGAGCCCACGGCTTACAGGCGATATTCGGCCGCACGATGATGGAAGGCGGGTTGCTGCGGCCAGGAACGAGAATCCCTCATTAAGGAATTCCTGTCAAGCGGGCGGGAATTCTTCGCAGGCGAAGACCCGGCGCCGCGGGGCGCCTGGTCCATTCAACATCCTGCCAATGTGTTCCTTACGGGGCCGGTCAAAAATACCAGCCGACGCGCAATCCGGTGTAGGCATTGCGTCCCACGGCCCGCCAGCGGATCGAGGCCTCGAAGTGCGTGTAGTGCAGGCCCCAGCTCGGCACCCAGCTCCACTCGTCGCCGCGGTCGTACCAGCCCACCTCGCCGCCCATGAAGAACGCGCCGAGGGTCAGGCGGCCGCCGCCGCTGATCTCCCACACCTCGATGGCCTCCTCGCGTCCCTCGTGGGGGAAGGTGTTCCAGCCCAGCTGCGCCGTGGCGGCCAGCAGCGGAATCATCGGGTAGTGCAGCAGCGCGCCCACGCCCCAGCCGGTATTGTAGTTGTCGCCCAGCTCGTCGTAGGGAAAGGACATCTGCAAACCCACGCCCAGGATGTGGTCGCGGTCCAGGATCTCCTGGCCGTGGGCGGGGGCGACCACCGCCAGCGCGATCAGCGCGGCCGCGGGCAGGGACATGAGCGGTCGGACGGACATGGGTTCAACCTCCGGATTTGCGGGTCCGGCAGGCAGTGTAGCATGGGGCAGGTGCCGTGTCAGGCGTGGGTGGGAGCCCAGCGCAGGAGGGTCTCGCGCAGGCGGCGCCCGTCGACGGGCTTGGTCAGGTAGTCGTCCATGCCGTGTTCGAGGCAGCGCTGCTGGTCCTCGAGGTCGGTGCGGCCGGTCAGGGCGATGATGGGGATGCGCCCCCCGGTGCCCTGCTCGCGCTCGCGCAGGGCGGCGGCGGCGGCGAAGCCGTCCAGGACCGGCATCTGCACGTCCATCAGCACCACGTCGAAGTGCCCGTCCTGCCAGGCTGCCAGGGCCTGGCGGCCGTCGCGGGCGCGGGTCACGCGGCCCTCGAGCTTCTCGATCATCAGCGTGACGACCCGGGCGTTCACGTCGTTGTCCTCGGCCAGCAGCACGTGCAGCGAGCAGGCGCCCTCGCCGCCCGTGGTGGCCGCGGGGGCCGGCAGGCCGGCCGTGGGCGTCGGCACCGCGACCGGCAGCAGCACCGTGAACGTGCTGCCCTGGCCCGGTTCGCTGTCGAGGGTCATGGCGCCGCCCATCAGCTCGACCAGGCGGCGCGAGATGGACAGGCCCAGCCCGGTGCCGCCGAAGCGGCGGGTCGTCGAGCCGTCGGCCTGGCGGAAGGCCTGGAACACCGTGGCCTGCAGCTCGCGGGGGATGCCCACGCCCGTGTCCTGCACGGCGATGGACACGAGTGTCTTGCCGGTGCGCGTCGGCTCGGCCGACACGGTGACGGTCACGCGGCCGTTCTCGGTGAACTTCACCGCGTTGCCCACCAGGTTGTTCAGCACCTGCCACAGGCGGTGCGGGTCGGTGATGACCTGCTCGGGCACCTCGGGCCCCACCACCAGGTCCAGGCGGTTGCGCCGCGCCTCGGCCGCCAGCCGCAGCGTGCGCACCGCGCGGCCGACCGTCTCGTGCAGGTCGCAGACGGTCTGCTCGACGGCCATCGCCCCGGCCTCGATCTTCGAGAAGTCCAGGATCTCGTTGATGACCCGCAGCAGGGCGTCGCCCGACTGGCGGACGTCCTTCACGAAGCCGCGCTGCTCGTCGTCCAGCGTCGTGTCGGCCAGCAGCTCGGCCATGCCGATGATGCCGTTCAGCGGCGTGCGGATCTCGTGGCTCATGTTGGCCAGGAACTGCGACTTGGCCTCGTTGGCGGCCTCGATGGCGCGGTTGGCCGCCGCCAGGTCCTCGGCGCGCTGGCGCAGGGCCAGGTGGTCGTGCAGGGCCTGGCGGAACTCGGCGTTGAAGAAGCGGCCCAGGATCATCATCTGCACCCAGTAGATGACCACCAGGAGGCTCATGGCCACCTCGCTGCCGACGCCGCTGGCGGCGAATGCGGCGGCCACGGGCAGCAGCAGCAGGCTGACGAACGAGCGGAACAGGTGCAGGTGGGGCGACAGGCTGCTGATCGAACCGGCCGCGATGCCGACCGAGGCCATGAGCGCCGCGATGGTGGTCCATTGCAGGTGGTAGTGCGCGCCGATGGCCCCCATGGCGCCGCCCCAGGCGGACGCCACCCCGAGCGTCAACGCGGAATACCGGACGCGCCACCGCACCGGTCCCGCCGCGTGGAGGGCGCTGAAGCGGACGCACAGCCGCAGCCGGATGAACCCCGCCAGCACCATCAGCCCGATGAATGCGCCGGCCACGACCGGGGCGTCGCCGCGCAGGTCGGTGATCACCGCCAGGATGATCGCCACCGGCACGTACATGAACGCGACGCGCAGGGTGCGGCGCGCCACCTCGCGGTCCGCGTGCAGCGGCGCGTCCGGAACGGCGTCCGGCGTGGTCTTCGGCGTACGGATCAACACAGGCTCCAGGTTGAAGGGCCGTCCGGGCGATGGGGCCGGAACCCGACTTCCCAAGGGATTATCGGCCCGCGGAACCCCGCCTGTAGTCGGCATTTGCCCGTGCGGGGCGACCGATTTCTTGATTCCGGAGGCTCGAAAACCCACCTTGGGGGCATGAGCGCGGAGATTCAGATCCACCCCAGCGCCCGCCTCGGCGGGAGCTACGGCGACTGGACGGTCGGCATGCTGGTGGCGCCCCTGTCGGACGACGACCGCAAGTGGGTCCAGGAACGCACCGAGCTGCTGTTCGGCGGCGACTTCGTCGTGTCCCGCGACGAGGTGCACGACCCCCACTGCCTGCCCGGGTTCATCGCCTGCGAGGGCCGCGAGCGGGTCGGCGTCGCCACCTACAACATCACCGGCGAGGACTGCGAGGTCGTCACCATCGACGCCCTCTGCCAGTTCATGGGCATCGGCTCGGCGCTGCTCGAGAAGATCGAGGACGTCGCCCGCCAGGCCGGCTGCCGCCGGGTGTGGGCCATCACCACCAACGACAACCTCGACGCCCAGCGCTTCTTCCAGACGCGCGGCTTCCTGATCACGGCCGTCCGCCTCGGCGGCATGACCAAGATCCGGCTGCTCAAGCCCAATGTGCCCCGGGTGGGGTACTACGGCATCCCCGTGCGCGACGAGATCGAGCTCACCAAGGTCATCCGGGGGCGCTAGTCGCCGCCGTCCCCGCGCCCGCGCGGCACGCCATAGGCGCCCACCAGCCGCGAGATCAGCACCGCCAGGAACAGCACGCCCGTCAGGGCCTCGAGGATCGCTAGGCTGCGCGCCAGCGGCGAGATCGGCGTGATGTCGCCGTAGCCCAGGGTCGTCAGCGTGACGTAGCTGAAGTAGGTCAGGGCGAAGTTCACGTCGTCCGCGGCCGGCGGCGTGGCGAAGGCGAAGTGGCGGGTCGGGTCGTCGGCCGCCAGCGGCACGTAGAACAGCATCCACAGCATGCCCAGCAGCACGTAGGTGCACAGGGCCAGGGCGATCTCGTCGAGGGTCACCGCCGGCGCCCGGACGATGCGCTGCAGCATGAGGCGGATGATGGTCAGGTACAGGCCCAGCAGGAAGACGTAGCCCGCCCACTGCAGCACGCGCGAGCCGGTCAGCTCGCCGGCGACCACCAGGACCACCGCGGGCACCGCCAGCGCCGCGCCCAGCACCAGG